>DAII01000008.1:1150-5617 GCA_002496065.1 Methanobrevibacter sp. UBA586 | reverse complement strand
CAACTCTTAATGTTGTGATTATCTGTTGTGTGGCCCTTTTCACTCCCTCGGACTTTATTCTTTGGGACATATTCATCAGGGATTCTTCATTGCTTTTTCCATATTTTATTTCTTCCAAAACTCTTCTGAACTCTTCAGACAGCGATCCATAATTTGAATAGGCTATTGTAGTTAAAGAGTCATACAGTCCCTTTCCGGATTTCAGTTCTGTTCCCATATGGCGTAGGGCATAGGGAAGTTCAAGGTTCAGGTCATTGTATTTTCTTCTGTTTTTGATTTTTGGGTAGTAGATTACCGTAGCCAGAAACATGGATATGAGAATAAACAGTATTATCATGTATTCAATTCCAAATATCATTCCAGTTATCACTGTAAACAAAATCAGAATAGCTATTATTTTGGCATTTATGTTTTCTATAATGGATTTTCTAATTTTTTCAATAATGTTTTTCGAGTCATTCTCCTCATTTAGCAGAATTTGTCTGAACAGTCGCTCCTCTGTTTCCTTTTTTCTGTAGGCATTGAAAAATTCGTCAAGCCTGTTGGATTTTTCATGGGATGTTATTTTATTAAATGAAACCACTGCTAGGTTTCCAATGAATATGAAAATTTTATCGAATATAGTATCCCCTCTAGATACATAATCGTTCCAAGACGTGGTATTTGTCTGTGTAGTATGCATTTATGATGGTCTTAACATCGTTTATCTTGCGGATGTTGTGTTTCACCAAAGTNNACAATAACCAAAGTATCCAAAACCCTTTGACGTGTTTCTATTTCGTCATATATTGTCTTTATGTCATTTCCTGATGTTTTTGCAATCTCAGATAGTGTCTTGCTTGCAACTCCTATGTTTTCTATTTTATCAATTTGAGGGTCCCATTTGAAGAGTCTATTAAGCTGTATGGTTCCCTCTTCAACTCCTGCAATTTCAGCCACTTCACTTATTCTTCTAAATGAAACTCCATTTGGCTGATAGATTCTATTCTGCATTATTATGAAGTCAATGGCAGAAACCATTATTTTTGGAACATCCATGGGTTTGTTGGTAAGTCTGGTTATTGTTTCACGAGCATCATTTGCATGTAATGTTCCCATTCCGGAATGTCCTGTGTTCAATGCGGTAAACAAGGTAATTGCTTCTTTTCCTCTAACCTCTCCTACTATTATCTTATCTGGCCTTTGCCTTAGGGAATTCTTAACAAGATCGTCCATCGTAAGCTCTCCTATATTTTCCACATTTGGAGGTCTTGTTTCCATTCTGATTACGTGTTCGTGGTAGATTTGAAGTTCCAGTGTATCTTCAATTGTTATTATTCTTTCTTTAGGATTTATAAAACTGGACAATGCGTTGAGTGTTGTTGTTTTTCCTGAACTTGTACCTCCGGAGATGATTGCATTTGCTGATTTCACTCCCAGTCCGTCAAGGCATACCCATAGGAAAGCTGCCAGTTCAGAGGATATGGTTTTTGACTCTATCATGTCAATTATGGTTAAGGGGTCCTGTCTGAACTTACGGATTGTAACTGACGGGCCGTCTGCAGATACAGGTGGAATCGTTGCATTTATTCTTGATCCGTCCTGCAGCCTTCCGTCAAGAATGGGGGTCTCCTGATCAATTCTCCTGTTTATCTGTCTAGCTATTGAATCAATCAGGTCAACGATTTCATTTTCCATTTCATATGTAAGATTTGTTTTCATCATTCCGTACTTCCTGTGGTATACGAAAACGGGTTTTCCAGTACCAATTATCATTATTTCCTCAAGATTGTCATCTCTTATCAGGGGGTCAATCTTTCCATATCCGAAAAGATCCTGAAAGAATCTTCTTGAAAGTTTGTTTAAATAGTTTTTGTCTATATTTATTTCACTAGTTTCAACTTTAAGTCTTAGAAATATAAAGTCTTTAATATCTTTTAACNNACAACTTATTTTCATCTATCTTAAAATTTTCACCGGAGGATATAGCTATATCAACCAAATTTTCACGAAGTTCATTTAAAAGAAGTTTTTCCCTATTGGAATACAATTGTTGGGTTACATTATATTGTGGTAAAACCTGCTTATTGTCTTTAATTCCATTATTTTGCATTGTTTCATTCATAATTTAACCTAAATACTTTATATTTAATTTAAAGATTAATTAAACTTATTAATATAATTTTTATTGTTTTTAAGCTAATTATTATAAATTTAATGCAATATTTAATTAGTATTAAAATAAACTATTTACTATGAACAGTAAAATTCAAGAAAGCATCGATAGTTTAAATCCATGNNCATGTGACAACTGTGTGGATATTCAAATCAAGAAGTTCTCACCGATTGCTGATTATCTGGATTATGATAATTTGGACGGTAATTTTCTAAGATGTTCTTGTGGTAAAAGGCCATTGGATGTGGTAATGGCTCACATATTGAAAATCATGGTTGAGGAAAAGATTGTCGGGGAACGTGCGTCTCTTCGCAGAAATTCGCCGGTTCCTATACCTGCATTTTGCTACAGTTCCTTGAATCCTCAGTTTATCAATGAAAACGCCCTGATTTTGATTCATCCTGACTTCAATAAAGATGTGGCTGAAAGGCTATTTGATGAAGTTCCTGAAGTCAAGGGAGTTCTCAAGGGAAGTCCATCTGATATTGTTGGTATTTTGGATAGGGATTCCAAACCTTATGAGTTTGAACTCCTTGCAGGGGAAAGTGACAGGATTGATGTTTTAAGAACTCTTATACAGGATAGGATAGTCATAAGTAAAAATCAGAAAAATTCACATATTGAGGTTGCATCAACAACTGAGGACAAGCTACTGAAGCTTTACAATTATCTGAATAACTTTGATGGAAATCTTGACTTGGCCCTTGACGGAATGTGTGGCTCTGGTGCAATTGGCATATTTCTCATAAAATACGGATTTAAAAAGGTAATTTTCAACGACATTAATCCTGATGCAATTGAAAACCTTAAAAACAATTTGATGCTGAACGGTATTTCAGAGGACTCTTATGAAATCCACAATGAGCCAATTGAAAGTCTTGAGATTCCAAATGTTGATCTTNNTTCCTGGTGTGGACATAGAGGATATTGAAAAAAAATTAACTGATATCTCTAGGGATATTATAGTAAGATAAGCATACCTAAATATTTATATACTACTTCCACCTACATAAGTAATGGTGACAAAGTTTAGGCATACCTAAATTTTATCATCTTATATTATTGGTCAAAATATATTAAAAAATATCCTCTATATTTAGGAATATTAAATGTTAGATTTAATATTGAAACACGGTTATAGGTTTTTTAACCTATATTTTTTTTATTGTTTAGAATATAGACAAAATAGATTACTATAGCTATTGCAAAATAGCCCAATACCTGAATGTCCAGAATTCCTGTTTCCACTCCAAGTATTGTATAGGTTAGAAGCAGACTATAGAGGCCAATGTAAAAGTAATTCTCTGTTTTTCTCATTATCTTGAATCCAATGCCTAAAATGAATCCTACAAAACACATTTCAACAGCCACTCCAATTCTTCCAAAGTCAATAACCATTTGTCCGATTAGTGTAGGAGTAACGGTAACCTCTGTTCTCCATTCTATTAGCTTTCCAATCATCATACGAGGTCCTAGTTCACTTCCAGGAATTGCACTGGATAGTACGCTACCTTTTGTTAGACCGAAATTCCCTCCGATGAAATTCAGCAAATCAAGAACATGCAATGTGAAATCTGCCCTTGACTGCAATGTATAGAATGGACTTGTGGCAGCACTGATTGTATATTCGTTAAGTGATCTGAAGTATCCAATTCCGATGATGGCCAAAACACCGATTAGGGCTCCGATAACGACTTCCCATGAGGATAAAACCTTTCCGTAATATCCCATGATTATCATGATTAGAAGAACTGCAAGAAGAGGAGTCCTATAACCTAAAGCAAGTAAAAATCCACAGCTTATTATAATCAGAATAAAAAACCTAAATCTTACCTGTGAACGGTTGATTTTTCCCTCTTTAAAATAATTTAGATAAACACTTCCTACAATGCAGATTCCAGGAATAATTAAAAATACAGGCATTGTAAAGGCAGGCTTTAACAAATATCTGATTGAAGGTTTAAAAAGTGGAATTCCTCCCACATAAGCAATACTAATGAAAAAGAACACAATGGAGATTAATATTAGACAAAATCCAATACTGTACATATCTTTTACATTAAAATCAACCATCGGTTTTTTTGAAGTGCTATTCAGCAAAAATCTTGGCAAAACTGCAGATCCAATAAAAAAGAAAAAGAAAGCTATTGCTATCGTTATGATTAGACTTGTGGTAAGTCTGTTTAGGGATAAAATTAGAAATATTGCAAATACGAGAATGACAATCAATGGGGAGAAGATATATTTGCTGATCACTTTGTTCCTATTGAGGAAACCTAAAAAGTTTTCAGAAGGATATAATCCTTTAAAGT
>DAII01000008.1:0-1143 GCA_002496065.1 Methanobrevibacter sp. UBA586 | reverse complement strand
TATAACTGTAAAAATAAAAGATCTATGGAATTCATAGGTTATTTTATTTAAAACAGCTGTTAATTTTGAATATATTAGACTCATAGTTCATACCATCTAATAAGATTTAACATTTGTGACATCAAAATTATTTTCAATAAATTTCTGCTCTTCAGGAGTGCAGTCATAAACTCTNNTTCACTCAAACCATTCATATTTCCCAAAACATCATTTGCTATAGTTAATTCGGATGGTGTGGCTCTAACTATTATTAACTTTTGAACCAAACCAATATTTGTTGTTTTCATGGAGACTCTTCCATCCTCAAACAAGGTATTGGTTAATTGCTGATATTTCAAACTGTCAAGATTATCAGTTGTTATATCTGTTGAAAGAACATAATTTGAATAGTTTGACAATCCCTTATTTAAATCGTTGATTGAGGTAATATTGGTTGGCTTTACTGTAAATTCTACAGTATTTTTGTATTTTGAACCATCCACCTCAAGAGACATTTTATTAAGGTATATGTCAGCCTCTGAAACGTCCTTATACAATGCACACAGGTATGTTTCATTTCCTGACTTTACTAGAACCTTAACGTTGCTTCCCTTATCGTCATCCATCCAGACTATTTCTCCGGATATTGAAACGGGTTCATTGTTGGAGGAATTCAATCCTTCTACGGTTGTCTTGACTATCTTGTTCTGATTGTAGTAGCTCAAATATTTCTCAACCACCTTATTCAAGGTAGATGAGTCATAAGAGGATGATTCGGTTTCGTTCTGATCATCTGAAGTGATATGTACAAAGGCAAATAGGATGGCCACTATTACTATTATGACAATCAGATAATCAATTATTGTAAATTTAGGTCTTTTCATAGTTTCTGCCTTATTCGTCTTCATCGTTGTATATCGCACCAACGGCACATACCTCTATGCACTCTTCGCATTGGGTACACTTATCCGGATGAATTACAATGTTATATACTTTCTGTTCTATTGCTTCTTCCGGACATACGTCAATACAGTCTTTACAAACGCCACATTCTTCACTATCAATTTTAATCAACTTAAAACACCATAAAAATTATTTATAAAAAAATTGTTATATTAAATTTTATTTCTGATTATTTATAATATTTATGTAACAATTAAATTT
>DAII01000061.1:8259-8449 GCA_002496065.1 Methanobrevibacter sp. UBA586 | reverse complement strand
CTACATCATCTTCACTAGAGTTAGGCTCTTTTAAGATTTTTAATAGCTTTTCACTATCTTCCTCATTTGCATTTTCCAAAGCATTAACGACAATCAAGGTCATTTTACCTTTTACAATGTCACTACCTATAGGTTTTCCAAGTGATTCCTCATCACTTACAAGGTCAAGATAATCATCCTGAATCTGGAA
>DAII01000061.1:5475-8251 GCA_002496065.1 Methanobrevibacter sp. UBA586 | reverse complement strand
AACTTGCATCTCCCATGATAGCTCCGGATTTGGTGGAAGCACAGATTAAGGCTCCTGTCTTTTTAAAAATCATATCCATGTATTCATCTTCTGATACGTCATATCTGCCTTCAAAAGAAATGTCAGAAGCCTGACCTTCACAGATTTTAATACATGCATCTGCAACAGTAGCTATGGTTTGAGTAATTTGGGAAGGTGATGCACCCTCTTTTTCTGAATTGCAAATAAATTCAAAAGCCTTTGAAAATAATGTGTCTCCAGATAGGATAGCTACATTTTCATCCCATACCTTATGGACTGAAGGCATTCCCCTTCTCATATCGTCATCATCCATAATGTCATCATGGATAAGTGAAAATGTATGAATCAATTCGATAGCTGCACCGGCATGATATGCATTTTCTTTTTTTCCTCCAACAGCTTCAGCAGAAATCAATGCAAGACATGGTCTTAACATCTTACCTCCTGCCTTTGTTAAATAAATTGAAGCATCCTGAAGGTCTTTTGGAGTAATGTCAGATAAACCATCAGTAATTACATCAATGATGTCTCCTGAATAGGACCCCAATATCTCTTTTACTTCACTCATAAAAAACTCTCCAATTTTATATATTTAATTTGTTGTATTAAAAACTTGAGCTTGTGCATTTCTTAAAATGTGAACGTTCTTACCAATTCTGTATCCTTCTTCTTCGGCCAACTCACCATATGCTGAAAGCATTGATAAGTCACCGTGAGCAGGAATAATATGTTGTGGTTTTAACATTCTAATGAAATCCCTATGGTTNNCGACCTGCATGTCCAGAAACGTGGGCTTCTGAATAAATTCTAGCACCGCTTGATTTTAATCTACGTTCCATGATGTGCCTGTTGGCAGCATTGGTTGGGTTTGGAATGATAGGTGCTGAAATAATAATATTATCTCCTTTTTTGACATTAAATGGAGTTTTTCCACTAGCTATTCTTGGAAGCAATGCATCAGGTTCTCCTTGGTGACCTGTAGTTACAAGGAGGTACTTGTCACGTGCTTCATCAGCCTTCATCAAAGCCTTGTTTACAGCTTTTGGACTCCCGTAAATACTTGCNNCTTGCATTTTTAGGCAATTTCAAAATTCCCTGACTTTGAGCTATTCCACAGAATCTTTCCATGGATCTTCCAAGGAATAATATTTCCCTATGGCTTTTCCTGGCAATGTCTGCAATTGCCTGAATTCTCTCAACATGAGATGAGAATGTGGTTACAATCATACCAGCTCTCTCATGAAGAGGGCCTCTCATCAGGTCTTCCAAAATGTTTCTTGCTACCCTTTCAGAGTATGTTTTAACTTCAGTCGTATTCTTAACATTAGTACTTTCTACAATAAGGGTTAAAACGCCTTTTCTACCTAATTCTCTCAATCTTTTGTAATCAGGTGGTGGAGATACTTTTTGATGATTATCAAATTTAAAGTCAAGAGCGTATACAATAATCCCATCAGGAGTGTGTAAAACTGGAAATACCGCTTGTGGAATACTGTGAGTAGCCTGTACGAATTCCAAGGTAATGTCCTTGGACAGTTTCATTTTTCCACCAGGCATTAAAGTTTTGATAGGATTGTTTACTTTAAATTTACGCTCACCATTAATTTGTTTTTGAACCAATGCAGCAGTATACGGACTTCCAATTAACGGTGCATCATATCTGTGAGCCAATTTGGCTACCGCACCGATGTGGTCTAGGTGACCGTGGGAAAATACAATTCCCTTTACTTTCCCATCTACTTCCTTCATTAAAGTGTCGTCTGGAATAACTCCTCTTTCAATCAAATCCAAACTGTGCATTCTATCAATGTCTGTGTCTTCATGAACATTGATTCTGTCAAGATGTATACCCATATCAAAAATGACAACATCTTCACCTACCTTAACGGCAGTCATGTTTCTTCCAACTTCTTCATATCCGCCAATAGCAATTACTTCAACGGTCATTATTTCATCTCCTTGAATAATTAATTGTTTCAAATCCTCTGTCATTTAACCATTGTCTGGTTTCACCTTTAATGATTAAATTGGAGTTTTTAAGTTCTTCTAAGTTGTTTGCACCTACTAAAAACATTGCAATCCTTAGAGACTCTTCAAGTTTATTAATATAAGTAGTTATCTGTTCTACTGATACTGAATATTTTAAGAAAGGTAATGCCATTCCAACTGCATCCGCACCTAAAGCTATGGCCTTAGCAGCCTCAAGACCTGTTCTGATACCTCCAGATGAGATAATTGGAACATCTACACTGGAAGCAACCTCAACAGTACTTACTGCTGTAGGAATTCCCCAGTCCCAAAATGTTTCTCCATAAAATTTGTCATCGGAACGGTAAGTTTCAACAGCAGCCCAGCTAGTTCCTCCAGCACCTTCAACATCAATATAGCTAACTCCAGCATCTACCAGTTGTCTTGCACATTCTGCGGAAATTCCACATCCTGTTTCCTTTGCCATAACAGGAATGTCAATCAAATCTACAATGTCTGCGATTGAATCAATATAATTTCTTGCATCCAAATCTCCTTCAGGCTGAATGGCCTCCTGTAAAGGATTTAAATGGATGGCCAATATGTCAGCATCCAACATGTCCACTGCGTCCTTGGCCAAATTCAATTGAGGAGCTCCGATGTTTCCAACAAGCAAACAGTCAGGAGCCTTTTCACGAACAATTGTATAGGTATCTGCAAGTTCAGGATGCTCGATAGCGGCCCTTTGACTTCCAACACCTAAAGCGATGTTTTTTTCTTCAGCTGC
>DAII01000061.1:5255-5420 GCA_002496065.1 Methanobrevibacter sp. UBA586 | reverse complement strand
TGTTGATAAGTCAATTGTGTTTTTATTAACTTCAGGCAATGCTTTATGTATTAGTTCTATGTCTTCAAACCCTGTGGTCTTATCTTTAAATTCTACATTATAGTTTTCGCATATCAACAGGTGTTCCAATTTCCTATCAGTAATCATACTATCACTTCTTGATTG
>DAII01000061.1:0-5203 GCA_002496065.1 Methanobrevibacter sp. UBA586 | reverse complement strand
TCCCAGTTCTGCAAGGTCCAGCAATTCCTTAATCTTACCGACCATCCCTCCGGTAACATCAATGTTGGTAGTTTCCTCAAAAGCATCCAAATCATCAAGAGAGGAAACCAAATCGATGAATTTAGCATCATGATGAAGTTTTGGGTTCTTATTGTAAACCCCATCAACATCGGTTCCGAGAATAACCATTTCAGGCTTTAGATTAATGGCCAAATATTGGATAATCTGATCACCGGATATTACGGCCATTTCAAGTTCCTCATCGATTACGACATCACCATAGATAATTGGAACATAACCCTTTTCAAGATATTGGTTGAATTTGTCCAAATTCCCTTCACTTATTCTTTTATTGATTGATGTCATAAATGATGATGCCGGAACTGCAATTGCAGGAATTTCCTCATCAATAAGTGCTTCACAAATGAGCATGTTGAGTTTTTTAACCGCATTTTGTGTTTTTGAAAATCCAATTCTTTTTTCAGGATATTCTTCGGCATCGAAAGGTTGTCCGATTTTGTATTGTTTTGCAGGAGGATGTCCAAATGAACCGGCACCGTGAACAATTACCAATTTTTCATCTGAATCGTCCAAAAACCTTTTGATTTCATTTGAAATTCTTTTTAAATTAATCTCATCGATTTCACTTTCAGTAGAGTTCTTTTTTGTTAATATGCTTCCTCCAAGCTTTAAAATAATCATAAAAACAACCCCTTATCTTTTAACTCTTGAAGAGACACCTTTCTTTGTGAATCTTACTTTTAGAATATTGTCTTCTTTAGCAATAGCCTTGGCTACCTTATCCACCTTTCCAGGGCAAAGAGCAATTATGCTTCCTCCACCACCAGCTCCGGTTATTTTAGATCCAATTGCTCCTGCTTCACGAGCATTGTAAACCATTCTGGAAAGTTCATAGGTATTGACGCCTATCAAATCAAGAAAACCTTGGTTAATGTTCATCAGTTCACCTATTTTTTTGTAGTCTCCTTTTAAAATAGCCTGCTTTGCATAATTTGTTAGCTGGCCCATTGATGAGATTACGGAGTTGATGATTTTTGGATTTCTGTTTTTAAGTGATCTTACATCCTTAACCATCTTTCCTGTATTACCATGCTTATTGGTATATCCTACAACGAAAGGAGCTGTAAAATTAACCTTAAACCTTTCAATTTTCTTGTTTCTTGAGAGGTATACCAGTCCTCCATATGTGGACACCATGGTATCCAATGGACTTGCAATTCCCTGAACTGCCTGCTCCACCATGTGGGCGTCATGAGCTAATGATTTTTTGTTAAATTTAATTTGATTGTATCTGTATAGTGCTGCAAGAGTAGCTACTGTCACAGCTGCAGATGAACCTAAACCTGAACCTATCGGAATATCTGATGACAAAATCATTTCAATCGGTGACNNCTGTTTAATGCCTCCAGAATATATCTGATGATTCCAGGTTTTCCGTTAATCAATTTGTATTTTTTATTTTCCCCATCTAATTCAGCTTCAAATTTTAAATCATAGGATTTTAAAATTGATTTATTATTTTTAGAAGGCCTAATCTTCACTACCGCTCTTTTATTAACTGCTCCTGCAATTGCAGGCTCATTATAAACAACAGAATGCTCACCAAACAAAATTGTTTTTGCCGGAGCAGAAGCTATAGCTTGCATTTAANNCTTACTTAAATATAGCTGAAGCATAACCAACTACTTGGGAAAAGTCACCTGAAACATCACCGCTTGTACCATAAGCGAGAATGTCGCAGGTATTCTTCCCTGTTAGTTTAGAAATAATGATATTAGTCATTACAGGACCATAACCGCACATTGTAATATTATATTGAATAATCTCTTCCAATAATTTGAATTCATTCATTTCCTCAATATCATCTAAAACAAAGCTATCGACTTTATTTGCCCTTTCCTGATTGTTANNGGTTAAAATGAGATAAATCTGTACTTGCAATAACACAGTAGGATTTTCCAAGTTTTTCTCCTGCCTTGACAATTGCAGGTGCAAGATCAGATGCAGAAACAAGAGTTTGAGTACCCATTGTAATAGGCACTATTTCAAAATTATCAGATAAAAACTGTAAAAATGGTAGTTGAACCTCTATGGAATGTTCATTGATATGTGCCTGAAAATCAGCTGATGCGATATCTGAAAAAGAGATAATAGTATCTGCAAATTCCTTATCGACCTTTACATTTCCAAGAGGAGTACTCCATTCTCCTTCATTGTAAACAGAAACTTCACTACCTAAACCTGTATGGTTCGGTGACAATATAATAAAAACATCAGGAATACCGTGTTTGGCTATTTCATAATAGCCATAAGAAGCAATAGGTCCTGAATAAATAAATCCTGCATGAGGAACCATTACATTGATTGGATAATCCTCACCATCAAAATCCTTAACATTCTTAGGTAATTTTCCCACTCCTAAAGAAGATAGGAAGGAATCCCTAATGGATTCAATAAGTTCATCCTTATTATCAGAGTAAAATGTTCCACTAACTACAGGTTTTCTTAACATAATATCAAATTAGAATTTTAATTTCGAATTTAGAATTTTAATTCAAAGTCAGATGCTTCCACATCTAAATCTGCATCTTCAGGAATAGTACCTCTTTCTCTTAAGATTTGTCTTGCGAGTAACCAGTAAACTAAAGCGATAGCTTTTCTACCTTTGTTGTTTACAGGAATAGCAATATCAACAAAGCTTAATAAGTTTTCAGTATCACATAAAGCGATTACAGGAATACCATTTTGTTTAGATTCAAGAATAGCTTGTGCATCAGATCTTGGGTCAGTTACAACAATGATTTTTGGTTCGATGAATTTGTTGTAGGTTGGGTTGGTTAAGGTTCCAGGAATGAATCTTCCAGGAATAGTTTTTGCACCAGTAATTTCACCGAATTTTTTAACAGGAGCCTGACCGTATTGTCTAGTTGCTACTACTAAAATATCTTCAGGGTTGTATTTTGCTAAGAGTTTTGCGATTTGTCTGATTCTTTCATCAGTTTTTTGAATGTCCAATACGTATAAACCGTCGGATCTTACTCTGAATATGTATTTTTCCATGTCACTTGTTTTTTGTTGAGTACCAATATGTAAACCTGCTGCTAAATAATTGTCTAAATCAATTAAAAGTTCATTATTTGCCATTTTATCACCATAATATTATATTTTTTTAAATTTAATCATCTTCTACATTAACACATGCTTCTGGACAGACATCCATACAGACTTCACATAAGCTGCAGTCTTCTGGATTTTTAATAACAATTTTGTCTCCTTCAAGCACCAATACTTCCATAGGACATACATCTGCACATTTACCGCAGTCTGCCCCTTCACATTTACTTTGATCTACAGTAACTTTAGCCATTTTAATCTCCCCATCTTAATTAGAATTTACCCATTTTAGGATTTGGAAGTTCCTCTTCAATACGAATAAGTTCGTTTAATTTAGCTATTCTTTCTCCACCAATAGCTCCTGTTTTAATCATAGGAGAGCCTAAACCTACTGCCAAGTGTGCAATAGTATCATCGGTAGTTTCCCCTGATCTGTGAGATACTACAGGAACAACATCGTTTTCTTTAGCTAATTTTACGGTTGCATAGGTTTCAGATAAAGAACCTATTTGGTTAGGTTTAATGATAATTGCATTAGCTGCTTTCATATCAATACCTTTAGCTAATAATTCTTTGTTGGTTACGAAAAGGTCGTCCTCACAAATTAGACATCTGTCTCCAACTTTTGCTGTTAATTGTGCAAATCCGTCAAAATCAGATTCATCGAAAGGATCTTCAACATAAAACATGTTGTAGGTTTCGATTATGTCTTTTACAAATTCTATTTGCTCACCTGTATCTCTTTCAACACCATCTTGAGCATAGACATATTTACCTTTTTCAGCATCCCAAATTTCAGATGCTGCCATATCCAAGGACGGTCTGATTTCAATACCTAGTTCATCACCGACTTCTTCACAAGCTTGAGATTGAATCTCTAAAGCAGCATCGTTGGTAATGTTAGGAACCCATCCACCTTCGTCTCCTTTTCCACCTGTGAAATTAGAGTCTTTGGTTTGGATTAATTCTTTTAATTTTTTATGAATTGCAGCGTTTGCAAATACAGCTTCCACCATATTTTTTGCTCCTACAGGAACAACCAAGAATTCCTGAATGTCAGGTGCATTAATACCTGCGTGAGCTCCACCGTTCATCATGTTACCGAGAGGGAAAGGCAATTCGTTTACGAAATTACCACCAATGTATTTATATAACGGTAAGCCATAGGATGATGCAGCAGCCTNNAGTGGTGTTTCCACCGATTGCTGAAAGGTTTTCAGTTCCGTCAACTTCTTTCAATAATTCATCAATAGTGACAAGGTCTTCAGCATCCATTCCAATAAGTTCAGATGCGATAACATCTTCCACTTCACTAATAATTAAATCTACTCCACCTTCAGGAAAGGATACTACTTCTCTTGAACCAGTACTAGCCCCACTTGGTGCAGCAGCTCTACCAAAACCGCCCCAAGTAATTACATCTATTTCCACGGTTGGGTTTCCTCTACTGTCCAAAATCTTACGAACTTGAACATCTTCTATTATACTATCCAAAAAAAACACCTCAGTGTTAGTTAATTTATTACCATCCAATTTATATTCAATTAAAAATCAGTAATTCTCTTTATAAATTCAAAATGGTATTTTTTATTTTTTAATTAAATAAATTAGAATAAATAGAAAAACTATTTATTCCTCTCTAATAACATCTAATGGTAAAACATCAGCCTTGAGTTCTTCATATGCAATGTCAATCGGATCCAAGGAGTCTAATTTTTTAGTATCCACCAAAGGTTTAGCACCCATGGAAATTTGAATTGCCCTTGCACCAAGAAGTCTGGCTTTTTCAAACCTTGTTAAATGTTTTGCAGTCATAATATTACTCCAATTTATAGGTATTCGTTTACCAAGATTAAGTTTTACTAATAAAAAATATCCCTACAACTTGCATAAAACTATTCCCAAGTTTCCACATGGGAAATCAACATTCTTCTACAACAATATCTATTTAATCCCAAATCATCGAGAACATCTTTAGATTTTTCTCCAGCAGCTACCCTTTGATTGTATTCATCAAAGTAAGCTGATACCGGTTTTCCACAACTTAAGCATCTTATAGGAATCATTT
>DAII01000013.1:2832-16154 GCA_002496065.1 Methanobrevibacter sp. UBA586 | reverse complement strand
AAGCTTGAAATTCCTTATAGTTTAAAAATAGCTTCTGCACACAGAACACCAGACCTTGTTAAAGCATTGGTAATACAAGGAGAGGAAGCTGGAATAGAAGTATTTATTGGTATTGCTGGGTTAGGAGCACATCTTCCAGGTGTAATTGCTTCACATACATCAAAACCTGTAATTGGAGTTCCTGTTGAAGGAAAATTAGATGGTCTTGATGCATTATACTCAACAACCCAACTTCCTTATCCAACTCCTGTTGCATCAGTGNNAATTGATAGGGGAGATAATGCTGCAATACTTGCGGCACAGATGTTAAGTATTCACTATCCTGAAATTATAACAAAATTGGTTGAGCTCAAAAATAGTTATAAAGAAAAGGTATATAAAAGTAATGAAGATATCGATGAGAAAATACAGGGAAAATATCTTCAAAGCGATTTCCTAAACGTAAATAAAATCAAAATCCCAGAAGAGCATTTTGAGCAATGCACCANNCTGTAATCGTATCAAACTATAGTGACATAACCATTGCTAAAAAAGTTGCTGTTATTCTTGACAGGCTTAAAATATCTCATGAATTAAAGGTACTTGGGCCTATTAGACAACCTAAACGTTTTGAAGCATATGTGAAAGGAGTAGAAAAGAATGCTTCAATATTCATCGGAATAAGTTCCAACTCTGCTATTTTAACAGGTAGTCTTTCAGGACTTACAAACAAACCTATCATTGGTGTTCCTTGCATTACTGAAGGAGGATACAAATCTATTTTTTCAATGGTAAATATGCCACCAGGAGTTCCTGTAGCTACTGTTGGATTGAATAATGGAAGAAACGCTGCAATTCTTGCAGGTGAAATTCTTGCAATTAAAGATTCTGATATTCGTCATAGTTTAGAGAAAACCAAAAACAAGAAGATTAATGTGTGATTTTATGAATTTCTTAGAAGACAAAGAGATAATTGAAATTAATGATGAAGTTAGTAGCGAATACGAAGCGGCAAAAATACTTCGTGAATATCCTAAGGAAACAGTTATTTTAAATAATGTAAAGGGCTTTGATATTCCAGTTATTTCAGGAATATGTAATACAAGGGACAAAATAGCTGATTCCATCAACTGTGAAGTTTCAGAGATTACTGAAAAAATCATAAATGCAAGTGACAATCCCATAAAGGTTGACAAGTTTACCGATTTTTCAGATTATAATACTACAGAGGCCGATTTGGATAAATTACCAATCTTAACCCACTATAGAAGAGATGGTGGAGCATACATTACTGCAGGTGTTGTTTTTGCACGTGACCCTGAAACAGGCATTCAGAATGCATCCATTCACAGAATGATGGTAATGGACAATAAGAGATTGGCCATTAGGATTGTTCCAAGAAATCTTTATACCTACTTCCAAAAGGCTCAGAAAATGGGAAAGGATTTGGAAATAGCAATAGCTATTGGAATGGATCCTGCCATTTTACTTGCAAGTACAACCTCCATACCTATTGATTATAATGAAATGGATGTTGCAAATGCATTTAAGGATTCTGAACTTGAATTGATTAAAACCGAAAGTGGTCTTGAAGTGCCTAACATNNTGACATCATACTTGAAGGAAAAATATCCGTAACCGAAACCACTCCTGAAGGTCCATTTGTAGACTTGACCGATACCTACGACATTATCCGTGACCAACCGGTCATTACATTGTCAAAAATGCATATTGTAAAGGAGAATCCAGTCTATCATGCTATTATTCCTGCAGGATTTGAACATAAGTTACTACAAGGCCTTCCACAGGAACCTAGAATATACAAATCTGTAAAAAATGCAGTACCTACTGTTGAAACTGTAGTTCTAACCGAAGGAGGTTGTTGTTGGCTTCATGCAGCTATCTCAATTAACAAACAAACTGAAGGAGACGGTAAAAATGCAATTATGGCTGCACTCTCCGCACATCCTTCCCTCAAACATGCGGTTGTTGTAGATACTGATGTGGACGTGTTTGACCCACAGGACATTGAATATGCAATAGCCACACGTGTAAAATCAGATGTTGATGTTATGATTGTTCCTAATGTCAGAGGTTCCTCCTTGGATCCTGTAGCTGAAAGTGATGGAACTACAACAAAAATGGGAATTGATGCTACAAAATCATTTAAAAATATTGAAAAATTCGAAAGAGTTAGTTTTGGAGAGTAAGTGCTTTCCACCTACTCAATATTTTTAAAATGATTATATCCTTTTTTTTGAATTTTTTCGATTTTTCCATTCTGTAATTTAATGTTTATATCTGGAGAATCTGTAATTTCTCCAATTACCTTAAAATCAATTTTGTTTTTTAAATCTTCCACTTTATCCTTTGGAATTGTAAAAAGAAGTTCAAAATCTTCTCCAAAATGTAAAATCAAATCTAAATAATTAAGATTTAAGTTATTGGCCAGTTTTTTAAATCCATTGGAAATGTCTAACCTATCCTCATAAATCATCATCCCATTGCCGTTGAACATTTCATAAAGCTCACTGGCTAAACCATCTGTGATGTCTGTACAGCTTGTGGCTCCATTTTCCTTTAAAATTCTTCCTTCCCTTATTCTGGCAACTGGTTTTAAAATATTGTCCAAATAGTCTTTTTCTTCAATCAACTTTGAAGTTATGNNCAAGTCCGATATCTCCCGTAACGGCTATCAAATCTCCCTCGTCGTAGGTGTTCTTCATCAATGAGCTATTGTTAAGACCCAATGCTGTGCCGTTTATAATAATTTCATCGGCCTCGTTTGTATCTCCACCTATTAACGGAATTTCATAAAATTCACAGGCTTCCAAAACACCGTCGATTATTTCCTGAAAGTCCTTGACAGAAAGATTTTTTGGAATTGCTATTGATAATAAAAAGCCTAATGGTTCGGCTCCCATAGCTGCAAGATNNTTTACCGTAACCACTTTAAATCCCATTTGAAAATAAGTCATGTTTTTAGGAAAGTGTTTATGCTGTATAAGCATGTCGGTTGTTGAAATAAGATCTAAATTATTGTCCAATCTGGTTATGGCAGTATCATCTGGAGTTATTGTACTGCATTTAGATAAGATATAGCTAACAAGATTCTTTTCACCTACATCTGAAACATTTAAATCCATAAATTATTTTTTAAAATTAATATTATTTAAAGAAACCCCCATAATTATTAATTTTGAAATTGTTTCTTGTAGAATAACCTTTCCATAATTAAATTTAAAGAATAGAAAATCTATTCTTCTAAAATATTTTTAATTTTTCTTTAAGTTTTTTAATGAATGCAAATTCCTGTTCATAATCCAAACTGTTTCCATATCCACAGTTGGGACAATGGATTGTAGAGCTACAATGTTTTCCACATCCCATACATCCATTCTTTGAAACGTCCTTTTCTCTGAATTTGTAACCACACATCCTGCACTCAATCATCTTTTTCTTTTTAGATGGCTTTGATTCACACATTATGCATCCCATAATATCTACTCGATTTCAATATACTTTGCCTCATCCTTACGAAGACAGACCGAATATCCTTTTATTTTAAATTTGATGGGATCACCCAAAGGAGCTATCTTTTCCATCTTGATTTTGGATCCCTTAACAAGGCCCATTCCAAGCAAGTGTCTTCTTAACTCAACACTTACTTCAGGATAAAAACCCTTGATTGTTACTTCCTCTCCGGATTTTGCATCTACCAATGTTCTAATTGTCATTTTATAACCTCTAATTAAATAAAGAGGAAAGAATTCCCCTTAAATTATGTTAATCCTATAAATAGTCCAATATGATATACAATGAATGATACCACATAAGCTGTTACAGTTGTAATCAATACCATTGTCAATGGCCATTTCCATCCATTAGTTTCCTGTTTTATTGTTCCTAATGCTGCAAAACATGGAACATAAAGTAATACAAAAATCATGAATACAAATGCTGTTAACGGTGTGAACAATGTATGGACTGCGTTTTCTATGCCTATACCCTCTTCGGCTACTCCGAACAGAGAACTAAGAGTTCCTACAACCACCTCCTTAGCAACTACACCAAATAACAAGGAGACTGATGGTTGCCATTCTCCAAATCCTAATGGAGCAAAAATTGGAGATATTGCTGTTCCTATCTGGCCTATTGCACTTTCCTGTGTTCCATATTCTACACCCATAGGAACACTACTTAAAATCCAGATAATAATTGAAGCGACTAGAATAATGGTTCCTGCTTTTTTAATGAAACCTTTGGTTTTCTCCCAGGTATGCAATAGAACACCCTTAAGTGAAGGAACCTTATAGCTTGGAAGTTCCATTACAAATGGTGATGACATTCCCTTAAATATTGTTCTTTTGAGTATAAACGCAACGATAATCGCAACAGCTATTCCAATCAAATAGATTGCAAATAACATTTGACCTTGATAGGCTGAAAAAAATGCTGAAATAAACAATGCATATACTGGTAATCTTGCAGTACAGGACATAAAAGGCAAAATCATCATTGTCAAAAGACGATCAGATTCATTTTCCATTGTTCTGGTTGCCATGATTCCTGGAACTCCACATCCAAATCCCAATATCATTGGAATGAAAGCCTTTCCATGAAGTCCAACTAATTTATGCATTAACCTATCCATTACAAAAGCTGCACGAGCCAGATAACCACTATCTTCCAAAACACTAATTACCAAAAACATCAGAATAATTTGGGGTAAAAATACAAGCACTCCACCTACACCACCAATGATACCGTCAACGATGAAGGATGATAAAAATGACTCTCCCAATATTCCCAATACATTTTCTCCTAAAAGTGANNGAAATGGTGCTCCTACAGTAAACACTATCTGGAACATGAAGTATAAAATAGCTAAAAATATTGGAATTCCAAGGATTCTATTTGTAACTATCTTATCTATCTTATCTGTGATGGTTGGTTTTTCGACTTCAGGCTTGGAGACTGTTTCCTTAATAAGTCCGTCAATGAATGCATAACGAGCATTAGCTATAATCTCTTCTGGAGGTTCGTTAAAAATACCTTTAAGATGGCGTTTTACCTTTTTAACCTCTCTCATTATGGCCTTGCCACATGGAGCTTCCTTGACTTTTTCAGTTACAATTTCATCTTCCTCAAGTAGTTTGATAGCTATCCATAATGAGGGAGCGTAGGATAATGTCTTATCCTTTTCTATTAAGTTCTGAATATCACCAAGATGTTCTCTCAATTCCTCTCCATATACTAGCTTTTTATTGGAGTGAATCGGTTTTTTGGCCTGTTTTTTAACAATTTTTAATAAATCGTCCAGTCCATCTTTATTTTTTGCATTAATCTCAACTACTGGAAGTCCCAATAATTCTGACATTTCCTTGATATTGATATAATGCTCCTTTTTCTTTGCAAAATCATTCATGTTCAGTGCCAGTACANNGATTGGCATCCAGCTCCATCATCTGTACTGTCAGATACAAATTTCTTTCAAGATTAGCTGCATCCACAATATTAACAATAACATCAGAGTCCTCATCAACGATGAAATCTCTTGAAACGATTTCTTCAATTGAATGGGCACTCAAGGAATAATTACCTGGCAAATCTATAACTTCAAAATGCACATCTTCAAAATCAAAATGGCCTTCGGCTTTTTCCACTGTTTTTCCAGGCCAGTTTCCTACATGCTGATGCATTCNNGTTTTACCAACATTCGGATTTCCAGCTAATCCAATGATTAAATCATTCATCTTTTATTCTCCAAATACATAATAAAAAACAAGTTTAAACTACAAATTTAGGTAAGCCTAAACTTTATTTAAGATTATAATTTTCTAATATATAAATTTTTAGGTATACCTAAATTCTAAAGAATTGAAAAAATAAAAGAAAAAATAATTAGAATAAGGTCATAAGTTATCCTTAACCCTATCCTGAATAATATCAAAAATACGAGTATCTATGCCAAGAGGATTGGTTAAAACAATCTCTCCATCGAAATCTATTGTCTTCTCCTCATGGTCATGGTGATGGTGTCCATGTCCATNNNAATATCCAACTCATCAAGTTCTATTCCCAAGATTCTTGGAATATCTCTTTTTGTGTGAAGACCGTGAGCAATGAATACCGGAACCACAATTATTTTTTCCAAATCGTTTTCGCTGGTTAACTTGTTCACTACAGTAGGAATGTCCGGCTGTCTGATTTCCATAAAAGCATAATCAACAATTGCATCAGGATATTTTTCCTCAAACATTCTTGTATATGCTTCAATCACATCCTTACCNNTACCATGGCTTAAAAGTAAAATTGCTGTTTTTGAATTTTTAAAATCATAATCATTCATATAATTACCTTAACTTAAATTGAATATAATTTAATATTTCTTTACAAAATATTTAAAATTAAGTAAAAATAATTACTTAATAAAAAACTATTTTTATAATAATTTTCATATTATAATTAATACAAATATTTATGGAGTGTATATAATGTCCGATACAATTAAATCTTGGCGTCATATCCAACAAAGGTACAACCTTATTGGATCCAAATGCACAGAATGTGGGAGAGTATTTTTCCCATCTAGAGTAGTTTGTCCTGATTGCAGAAGAAAAGGTAATATTGAACCATTCCAATTCAGTGGAAAAGGAAAGATTCACAGTTACTCAATTATTAGATCACCTTCTGATGATTTTAAAACAATAGCTCCATATGCTGTAGCTATTATTGAGCTTGATGAAGGAGCTAAATTAACTTCACAACTTGTAGACTGTGACATTGACAATATAGAAATTGGAGATCCTGTAGAAATGGTATTTAGAAAAATATCAGAAGACGGACCTGATGGAGTAATTACATATGGATACAAATTCAAAGTCCTCAAATGATGTCGGTATTATTCTTGTAAGCCATGGAAGTAGCTTACCTTACGCAGAAAAAACATTTACAGAAATAAAAGATAAGTTCATCCAAGCCACTGGACTTCCAACTGAAGTGGGATATATGAAAGTGGCTGAACCGTCAATTGCAGGTGCAATCGACAATTTAAAAAATGAAAATCCAAATATTAATAGAATATTGGCTCTTCCAGTATTTTTAGCAGCAGGAATTCATNNCATACCTACTCTTCTAGGATTAGATCCTCTTGAAACCGATCCAAGATGTCCTGATGGAAATTATCCTGATGACCATTATTTATCCATAGCAGATAATGTGGATTTTGATGGAGAAATAGAACTGATTGGGCCTATTGGTGCTCATGAATCTCTTTTGGAAATAATTGACAAAAGAATTGAAGAGGCATTGTCCAAAAGTGAATTGGATGACTCTGTAAATACTGGAATCTTGCTTGTANNGAAGTAGATTAAACTACAATAAAGAGTTTATAAGTGATGTTCATAGAATGTTTGATGAAACCTGTGATTATCCAAACAATTACGGATTTATGGAGCTTGTGCAACCAAATATTCCAACATCCATCAATTCATTATTGGATGAAAATGAATTGGATAGGTTAGTGGTTGTTCCTGTATTTATCGCTCCAGGTGTCCATACTACATCTGATATTCCAACTATTTTAGGTCTTAAAGAAGCAGATGAACACAGTCATCACCACCATCNNACATCATGAACATGACCATGAACACGGTCATCATCATCACCACGATTTAGAAGCTATCGAATTTGATGGTGAAATTTTATATCCTGAACCTATTGGAGCAGATGATATATTAATTGAAATTTTAAAAGAAAAAATTGAAGAAAAGTAGGTGAGTTTTTATTTACTTTTTTTAACTTAATTTAGACATAGATTTCAAGTGTAAAATCTTAATATTTAAACTTTTCTTAACTGCACATTTGCACCAAAATGATTCCTAGCACTTCAACAATCGCTTTATGTATTTTAATACAATAGAGATATGATGAAACTACTAAGAATAGACTCAACTGGAAATTTAATAACTGGTGCAATAGCTATTTTAATAGTAAGTATTATTTTATTATCAATATTTATTGCTACTGNNTATCATTGATGGAAAAAAGTACAATTGATTCTATTAGTAACGATAACTTCAAATATATAATTGAAGACTACAACACAAACATTGAAAAATCCCTACATGAATCTATAGAAGAAGTAGCTGAAATGGTAACAACTACAAGAAGTCCTGTTTGGGATAGTTCTAAAGAAATTGAAAAAAGACTTGACAAAAAACTACAAGAAAAAAACAAGGAATACTCTAAAAAGTATGGAGTAAACATAGAATCTGAAGTTTTATCAGNNGATCCTTCATATGTTCAATCACAAGTTAAAATAAACTCAAATAGAGTTAATGAAAAGTTTAACTCAATAATTACAACTAAAACATCTATTGAAGGTCTTAAAGATCCCCTACCATTTATAAAGTGTGGAAAATCACTCACATTTTTTACAATAGGTGATAAAATTTCATATGGTTTATCTCTTGCAGAGTATTTGGAGTTGCATGGAATGGTTGAAGTCTCTAAGGGTTATATTGGTGCTTCCTCTCCTCTCACTATAAAAAAATGTCCTTTCGACCCTTATATTCACCATGGTGATAGTCTAACATTAAAAAAATGCTTGGATAGTGGATATTTCCATGAAAGTAGAGACGGTAGTTGTTATTTATGTAGATTAGAAGGAAAAGGAAAATGTCCTCATTATGGATTTGAAGTTTTTATTACAACAATAATGAATCCAGATGTTGAATTCTCTGTCTCAGCATCAGATCATGTAATATTTAATGATAGATATCTTGGATTTCCTCTTGATTACTCTCCAGGGCAACGTATATTCTTAGATAGTTCTCATCGACTCAAATATGGATTAATATAATGGATAACAAAGGAATGATGTCAGGTGAAATTATTGTGCTATTAATATTGATTGTTTTAATAATTGGAGTAATAGCCGCATTCACTGAAAGAAACAGCAACCAAATAACGGAAAAAATAAGCGATGAAAACCTAGAAAAAAGAGCTATTGAATTTTGTGACAACATGATAAACAATCCTGGAACCCCTAAAGATTGGAATGAATTAAAAAATAAGGGTAATGTTGTTCCAGGAATTGCAATAACAGATGAAAACAATGCTACAGTAGTGAATAGTGTGGATTATGACAAACTGATGGCCCTGAAAGGCAATTATGAAAAAATAATAACTGAAAATATCTTTGAAGACAATTTTAAAAGTTCCATTACATTGACTCCCCTTACAGGAACTGCTGAAAAAATTAGCCTAGGCAATGACAATCTGGAAAACCCTACAACGGTTAACAGACTTGTAACATGTAACTATTTAAAAAATCNNCGGGTCATGCAATTCTTATCATATCACAAGCCATAGCTGCAATCATTTCAAGGTCTACACCAGCTATCTTAAAAAAATGGATTATTATCTTTTATTTGACCAGAATAGCTATAATAGTTATCATTGGAGTATTAGCAGTACACAGGTTCTAGGCCTTTCCAAAGCAGCCACATCAGATAAAATATACCTGAACAATATTATAAATCAAAAAATCCTGCTGACAAACAATGGAGTGATTTTTGTTCATATTGATCAGGAAAATGCAAAAGCCGTTTTGGTGGCCGTTCCAAAGGATTTCGATAAAAGCAAACTGAAATATGATAATTTTGTTTCAACTGAATGTAACTTGAAAGTGCAAATAGCTAGAGCACAATAGCACCTGTGAAAATCAGGGAAATACAAATCAGTATCAGACTTGATATTGAATCTGTAGTACTGGTTGATATTGGAAGCACAATATTGTCTGGATCCAGATTATGCCTGTAGGATATTGTGGATATGTAAAATACAATAATCATCATTATTGGAATTAGAATAAAACCTGAAACTGTACTGATTTCTATTATTTTTATAAATCCAATACCTTTTGAACCAAATAAATGAGAAGATGCCTCTGCAAGGAATCCTATTACAGGATATATGATAACAGCCAAAATTAAGCTTAATAGGAAATTAAAGAATGTATTTTTTTTAGGTTTTAATACAGGTTCTATTAAACCTGAATGAAGTCCTGAAGATATGCGTGCTCCCAAAATACTTACAAGGCTTCCACTTTCACCTGAGAATAACGGCAGTAATGTTAAAAGACTTGGATTTGTAAGTAATGTTTCAAGGGAACTGTTAAATATTCCACCAGCTACAACTCCTAAAATAGAACAGACAAATAAGACAGGAGTGGATTGGCTGATGATGGTTTTTGTTTCCTCATTGACCTTAAGACCATATAAAAATCCACTGATAATAATTACAATAAATGCTATGAATACAACATATTTTAAAATAATGCTAATGCTAATGGCTGAAAGGATAAAGATTGAAATAATGATAGCAGGAAGTGTAAATAAATCACCGAAAGCAGCTATGATTGGTGTTGTAATATTATCCGGATCCCAACCGTTTTCAAAACTTTTAAGTGAAACAAACATTGTGATTGGCAACATTATGACATTTGATATTATACCTGCAATTATGCTGATTAATGCAAAGTCAATGAATCCTATACTTTCGAAATTTAGGATTATACAGACTAATTTAGCAATAAAAGCTAAAAACAAGGATAATATTAAGGTTAGAATCAAAGAAGATAAAATATTGTTTGTTAAACTTTCTGATTTTTTAAATTCGGGTGTTAAAATACCAATATGAAGGTTTGTAGATAACCTAGATCCAAATGAACCAAATATATTTCCCCTCATCCCAATAGCACCAGGAATAAGCACTAATAAACCAGGATATTTTTCTAAAAAATATGTCATGTTTCCAAGTATCAGACCTGCTATAAGGTCACCACATGCACATATAAGCAAAGCTATAAGACCCTCTTTTATGCTTCTTTGATGGTCTTCCAAAAATTCTTTAAAATACTTTTTAAAAGATTTACTTTCAAATTTAAAAAGTTTAGATGATTTGTTAATGTTTTTAAATCCAAATATTATGGAATTTACAAAAAACATTGGAATAGCTGATAAAATAGAGCGAATCACTTTCGCTAGACTTTTGTCCTTCACATTTATCACCTATTGCCATGATTTCACCTATAAAAAATAAATTTAATCGTCATCAGCTTCCAATTCTTCTGGAATATCTTCTAAAAGAATTTCTCCACTGGATAGTTTATATAATAATTCTGCACCTGCTTCTGTACCTTTAGAGAGAAGCACATCTCCTTCAAGGATTACTGTATCTTTATTAGGACCATAAATCCATGAATCTCCACGTCTAATAGCTATTACTCTCATACCGGTACGGTTTACAAGAAGTAAATCGCCTAAAGACTGATTAACCAATTCTGAGCTGCCATCTACAAGAGCTCTTACAATCATTTTTTCAGATTCTTCCATAACCATTTTAAATACTGGATGTGGTTTAAAACCTGTTATGACCAAATCCGCCAAATCCTTAGCTGCATTTGCCATACTTTCAGCAGCTTCAGCAATTTCCAGAAGAGCTGTTAATTTGGCAGCGTCTTCATAGGAACGAGCCGCAACCAAAGATTGTTTTTTAATTTCATAATTCATCGCATTAACACGGTTTTCAAGTTTCAAAACTTCTTCTGCTGCATCTTTACTGTTAAACAAAACAGCCGAATAAGCCAAGTCAACCATCAGTTCCGACATATTTTTCATTTCAATTAAAATATTTTTTATAGACATAAAAACACCTCTATAAATCGTAAGGATCATTACCAAGTAAACTAGCTCTTCTAAGCTTCAATAGAGTTTTTTTCTTCTTTTTTAAGTCATCAACTTCATCCAATATTCCTGTTAAAGGTTCACGAATACTGTCTACACCTTCAGGAGTGTGAATCCAAGTGCAGTCCTTACAGTTCCAGACTCCCTTCCCTTTAATCCAATTTCCACCTGTTGAACTATCACCACAAGGGTAGAATGGACAATAGCAGAAGTCGCAGTACTGGCCGTCATAGTGACATGGGTAAAAGTCACATTCCCTATTTTCTCCATGAGGTATTTCCCCATTTAAGAATTTTTCATAATGTTCTCTTGAGAAAGGATGAATATTGGATTTGATAACATATCCTCTTGGAGTAATTAATTTTCCGTCCTGAACATAGGTCAAGTCATTTCCAACAATAAGTGTACATGACATATTCACCATATCCTCTGTTAAATCCTTGATTTTCACAATGGTAGTTTTTGAAGAAGAATATGTGCTGTCTACAATTCCTATTAAACAATCCTCACCATTTATTTCCAAAACTTTATTTACAAAACGTCTGAATGGTTCTTTACGTGTTTTGCTAATAGGATTGTAAATGCCAATGATAAGATTGGCCTTGAGAGCATATTCCAATTTTTTTTCAATTTCGGAAAGAGGAGTTAAAATGTTGCTTAAGCTAATAGCTGCAAAATCATTTAAAGGAGCACCTAGCATATCTGCAGAATAGTTTATTGCAGAAACCCCTGGATGAACCTTAATTTCAACATCCTCATATTTACTCTCAATCTGGTATAGAACATTAGCCATTCCAAATACACCTGGATCTCCAGAACTAATTAATGCAACAGTATGGCCTTCCTTACTTTTTTCAATAGCCAATTCAGCTCTGGCTATTTCATCACCCATACCTTTTTTTATAATTTCCTTATCTTTAATTAAATCTTCAATTTGATTTATGTATCTTTTATAACCAATGATAACATCTGACTCCTCAATAGCTTTTAGAGCTCCAAGAGTCATGTTTTCCCTATTTTGACCTATTCCAATCACATTAATCATGTTATTCACTAATATAATTTTAATATAGATTGTATTTTAATAGAATCTATGTCAACTACTCCTCTAGATGTTGAATTTGCGGTTGCAACAATCTTATAAGATGGATTTTGACTTATAATAATTTGAGATGAAGTTGAATTAGGAGACTCGTATCCCAGCACTTCAATAGTGACATTGAAATTTTCATCATCAGGATCATCATAAGTACTCATATTCATGGACTCTATATTAACTCCATCTACATTAGACAGATTCTCTATTTTTAAAGCAATTTGTTGTTTATTATCAATTTCAACTGGAGTAGGGTCTTTAATCAATACTTTATTAACATTATCCGAACTAATCAGTCCAGATACTTCATCTATTTGCATATTAATCAGACCTTGTACATCCGGTGCTTCTGAAGTAACAATTGTATATGAACTAAATAGTCCCACTTCAAAAAATACAATAAATAATACAACAATTAATATTGCTCTTAATACTTTTACCATGATATCACTTAAATTAATTATTAAATAAAGTATCTAATGTTTTAGATTTAT
>DAII01000013.1:230-2778 GCA_002496065.1 Methanobrevibacter sp. UBA586 | reverse complement strand
ATATAATAACTGGAGATTCTATAAAATTTATAAACTTTCAAAATAAATAATTCTATCAAATGTCAACTAAAATTTTAATGAAATGTGCAAAGAAAGGAATCAATCTTTCTCCAAGTGCTTACACCAAAGTAATGGAAGATGAGGATCCTATAAATTTTATTTCATCAGTCATCATAAAGTTAAAAAGCAGTAATTATGACACCAACGATCTGATTTCAGTTAGCGGAGAAATTATTGATGAAATTAAAAAAGAATTAAACACATCTATTTCAAGTGAAAAATCCAAGGGAAAAGAAGTTCCATTAACTTCTACAAATGAAAAAAAGGTTGATAAGACTGTTGATAAAACTACCAATGAAAATGAAAAACCTAAAAAAGACAAGAGGACTATTTCAAGTGTAAATAAAGATAAAAAATCTGAAAAGATTGATGATTATAAAAAGAAAGAAACACTTGAAAAATTAAAGGAAAACAAACCTAAAAAAGTAATTAACAGCATTATTGAAAAGGCTTCTGAAACTGTAGAGGATTCAAATATTAAGTTTGAAAGAAATATGAATAAGACAGATGTGGAATNNATATACCAGCGGAGAGCTTGAAAATCTCATATCATATTTCAAGAGCAGATATGACAAACTAGCTAAGATTCTTCAAAGAAGGCCTGAACTTAAAACATTCCAGAAAGTTTCAGAAATTGAAGAAAGCCAGACAAGCCTAAACTTAATATNNGATATTAGAACTACCAAAAACGGACACAAGCTCATAGAATTTGAAGATGATACAGGATCAATACCTATCCTATTCTCAAATAAAAATGAGGAGTTATTTAAGGAAGCTGAAAAGCTTGTGAAGGATGAAGTTGTAGGCATTATAGCTGACAAGAACGGTGATTTAGCAATTGCCAATCAAATCATCAATCCTGGTGTCACCAGAATCGCCAAAAAAGACATGGACTTCGGTATCGTATTCCTGTCTGATGTTCACATTGGAAGCCTGACTTTCTTGGAAGATGCATTCAACAGGTTTATCGATTGGATTAACTGTGAATTTGGTAACGAACAGCAAAGGGAGATAGCTAGTGATGTTAAATATCTAATAATCGGTGGGGATATTGTAGACGGTATTGGTGTATATCCTAATCAGGATAAGGAATTAGCAATTAAAGATATCACACAACAGTATAATGAAGCAGCCAAGTTCCTAGGTAGAATCAGAAGTGATATTAAGATTATTATTGCACCTGGAAACCACGATGCATCAAGAGTGGCTGAACCTCAACCTGCAGTACCTGAAGAGTATGCAAAAGCATTATATCAATTGGATAATGTAGAATTCATCAGTAATCCATGTATCGTATCCCTCGATGGCATTAAGGTTCTCATTTATCACGGCCGTAGTTTTGACGATCTTGTTATGGCTGTTAAGGACTTTACTCACGAAAGAAATGACTTGTTAATGGAAGAACTTCTTAAAAAAAGACATCTTGCACCTATTTACGGTGAAAGAACACCCCTTGCATCAGAATTGGAGGATTATCTTGTAATTGATGAAATACCTGATGTATTCCATACAGGTCACGTTCACATCAATACATATAGAAAATACAATGGAATTCATTTAATTAATTCAGGAACTTTCCAGACTCAGACAGAGTTCCAGAAAATTTACAATATTGAACCAACACCTGCAGAGGTTCCAGTACTTCATAAAGGAAAGTATAAACATCTTAAATTTATATAAATCTTAAAATATAATTTATTAATTGGTGGAAAAATGAATGTTAATGCAAAAGACATAGTAGAAGTTGGAAAAACTCTTTATGACAATAAACTAGTATCAGGAAAAGCTGGAAATGTTAGTATTAGAATCAAAAATGATGATTCAGATATTATAGCCATCACTCCAACATTAAGCTCATTAGGTGACTTGAAAGAAGAGGATATTGTTCTTTTAGATTTGGAAGGTAATAATTTAACTAAAGGAAAACCATCTTCTGAATACAATCTCCATTTAGAGATATATAAAAAAAGAGATGATGTAAACGCTATTGTACATACTCATTCTCCTTATGCAACTGGATTTGCATTCTCATCTAAAAAAATAAAAAGACATGAAGGTTTCGGTCAAATTGTAACACCATTTTTAGAGGAAATTGAATACGCAAAACCAGGATCAATGGAACTTGCAAAATCAGCAGCAGAAAACATAGGTAAAGAAGATGTTTTAGTATTGAAACATCACGGCATATTGACTGTAGCCGATAATCTTAAAGAAGCTGCTTCATTAGCTGCCTTTATTGAAGATACTGCTAAAACTCAATATATTGCTCATACATTAAATTTAACAGAAGAAATATAAAATTAATAAATAGTATGAAGAAATTAGTACATTGTACTTTTTTCTTGTACTTCCTCTTCAACACCTTTTTCTTTTCTTGCTTCGACATTTTCTTCAATCATTTTTAAAATTAAACCTGATAAAGAAGTGTCCTCATCGATAGCAATTTTTTTTAATTCTTTTTTCAAATCCATTGGCATGTTTATTGTTG
>DAII01000013.1:0-203 GCA_002496065.1 Methanobrevibacter sp. UBA586 | reverse complement strand
GTTTAAAAAATAAGACTTATACTCTCTTTAAATAAATATTAATCGAAAAGTTTATAAATAATGATATAATTAAATATAAATTAATATAACTATTTTTCAATTTAATTAATCTAGGAGGACTTATTATGAGTGAACAAATTATTAACGAAGTTACAGAAATTTTAGATTGTATAAACGAAAACAACACAGTACCTCGTAATATA
>DAII01000075.1:14964-15137 GCA_002496065.1 Methanobrevibacter sp. UBA586 | reverse complement strand
TAACTTAATTATATATAATCTAATTTTTTTATCATGGCGGTAATTAATCATGGCAAATAAACTTATTCGTGGAAGTTTTATAATATTTCTTGGAAATATTATATTTCGTTTGGGAGGATATATTTACCGTTTTTTAATGGCCATTCTTTTAGGGCCTTCAATGTATGGTATTT
>DAII01000075.1:11822-14957 GCA_002496065.1 Methanobrevibacter sp. UBA586 | reverse complement strand
CCTTTCTGCAGGAGGTCTTCCTCCAGCAATAGCTAAATATGTTGCAGAATATGAAGCTACAAATCAGAAGGATTTGGCTCGCCAGACAATTTACACATCTTTGAAGATAATGATTTTTTTAGGTGTGTTCTTTGGTTTTATAATGATATTCATTGCTGCCCCTTGGCTTGCAAACGTTTATCTTCAAAAGCCTATAGCACTTGTTCCGTTGCAGATTGTAGGTCTCATAACCCCATTCAGTGTAANNTTTTAGAGGAGCATTTCAGGGTGTGTATAAAATGGAATACATCCTTTATACTCGTGCTACAGAACAGCTGGGAATGATTCTTTTTGCTTCAGCATTTGTATTGATAGGCTTGTCTACAGTAGGTGCTCTTTGGGGTACTGTATTGGGTTTTGCAGTGTCCTGTGTTGTGGCAATATATCTTTTCAAATATCATATGGGTCAATATATGCCTGAAGCCAGTGATGATTTTGAATTCTCAAGAAAGGATGAGTTTAAATTGGCCGTCATGCTTGTTAAATTCGCTATCCCTGTTATTATTACTGGAATTGCAGAAATGGGTATCTATAACATTTGTACATTGGTTATGGGTCGTTTCTTGGAGGCCGATGCAATAGGTTTCTTTGCAGCAGCAGATCCTATTTCAAGGTTGCCTCTAATAATCTCAATTTCTGTGGCAACAACTATTTTACCTGCTTCTTCAGAGGCATTCAGTTCGGGAAATATAAGGGAACTCAGCAAATATGTTTCAGAGNNAATATTCACTTCTGTTTGTAGTTCCAATGTGTATTGGTATCGCATTGTTTGCAGCACCTATATTGAGGGTTTTCTACTTTACCAACCCTGCATATGTTACAGGTGCTTCTGCATTGGCAATTTTGGCAATTGGAATGACTTTCTACTCAATATTTTCAATTTCAACAAGTATCGTACAAGGAATTGGAAATCCTAGAATCCCAATGTATATATTAATACTTGGAGCAGTATTAACAGCTATTCTTAATTGGTATATGGTTCCGGTCATAGGTATTGCAGGTGGAGCTCTTGCAACTACAATAGCCTGTTTCGCAATGATGATTCCTGTTCTGTACTTTGTATTTAAATTAACCGAAACCAAGCCACCATATTGGCCTATTGCAAAAATATTCATCGCTTCCATTATCATGGGTATTGTAGCTATTTTAGTTCCTAAAACTATTGTGGGATTGGTTATTGGAATTGTATGTTGTCCATTTGTTTATTTATTCGGTTTATTGGCATGCAAATTCTTCCAAGAAGATGATATTGCTACTTTAAGAGGTTTCACGGGCAAATTTGGTCCTGTTGGCAAAATACTAAACAAATTATTAAACCTCATTGAAAAAATCCAGTTTAGAAATTAATCGATAATTTATTTAAGTGATAAAAATAAATTTTTACTTAATTATAAAATGGGTGAAATTATGGCTGATGTAAAAGCAGGCGTGGAATATAAAATTAATATTGGGGATGAGTCTTTTTTATTAAATAATAAACAATATAATTTAATTGAAAATATCCATAATACAGGTTCTATCACAAAAGCTGCCAAATCTGTAAATGTGTCCTACAGAACAGCTTTAAACTATATTGAAAAAATTGAATCCACATTGGGTCTTAAAATAGTTAGCACAACTAAAGGAGGAAAAGGTGGAGGGGGAGGAACCACCCTTACTGACGACGGATTTTCAATTATTAAAGAGTGTAAAAAAATCAATGCTATTATGGAATTGCATAATGATGTAAATGAATTTTTAAGTGAAATTTATTCAATCGACGAATCCAAGGGAGTAATGAAAATCAAAGCTGGAGATCTTTTAATTAATGCTCCATTAAATAAGGATTATGAAGTTGGAGAACATGTCTTGGCTCTTATTAGCTATGATAACATATTTATAATGCTTGAGCCTTATGTTTCCAGTATCAGAAATGTTTTCAAGGGTAAAATAGTTGAAATGAAACTTGAAAATGAAATCATTCGTGTAAAAATGTCAATTGGCGGGTTGATGTTTTATTCAGATATTACTTTGTCCGCAGAAAAAGATTTAAATCTTACAATTGGTAAAGAAGTTTACATAGGGTTTAAGGCAATGTCTGTTGCAACTTTAAAATTGTAGTTTAGGTAGGAGGAATTATTATTTTAAAAATTGATGTTGATGAAACAAAATGTATTGGGTGTGGAAATTGTTATGATATTTGTCCAAAGGCAGCCAAAATTTGGGAAATAAAGGATGTTGCACATGTATTGGATTTAAGATATTGTCACGTTTGTACATTATGTGCAATGGAATGTCCTGTAGATTGCATTACCATTATAAGGAACGCTCCCGATGAATAATAAAGTGATAATATGAGCAGGATAGTTGATACTGGTAGAAATACTTCTGAAACACAAATCAAAATTAGACTTAATATTGACGGTAAAGGTCAGTACAACATAGATACTGGCGTGAACTTCTTTAATCATATGCTGGAGTCCTTTTCCAAACATAGCAGGATGGATTTGGACATCATAGCTAAGGGTGACATTGAAATTGATGATCACCACACCGTAGAAGACGTTGGGATTCTATTGGGAGAGGTATTCAATGAGGCTATTGGCGACAAAAGAGGAATCAAAAGAATGGCCGATGCTATCGTACCTATGGACGAATCAGTAGCTACCGTCGCAATTGACATTAGTGGAAGAAGCTACTGTAATATGGACATACCATTTAAAAATGAGAAAATTGGTGACCTGACATCTGATAACATTATTCATTTCTTTGAATCATTTGCAAATGCAGCAAAAATTAACATTTATGCATCTGCAAAAGGTTTTAATGACCATCACAAGGCGGAAGCTATTTTTAAGGCCTTTGCAAAGTCTCTTAAGGAAGCATCAAAAATTGAGCATGATGAAATTCCAAGTACAAAAGGAGTTTTATAGATACTTAATTCTTTATAATTTTTTTATTTCTTTTATTTTTCAAGGGTTTGACCGAAAGCTTTATATGTGATGTAATACTTATATAATCTTGTCTGTTGGTTCCGTGGTCTAGGGGTATGATACCTCGCTTACAACGAGGGGATCACGAGTTCAAATCTCGTCGGAACCACTATTTTTTTTATTT
>DAII01000075.1:7208-11766 GCA_002496065.1 Methanobrevibacter sp. UBA586 | reverse complement strand
ATAATTATATGAAATCTTATTTTTATTGGTATTTTGATTACTTTTTTTCATTTTCTTTCTTGTTTTGATTATGTTAGGATTAAATAAAAAGATTAATATGTATTCTAATATAAATTTATATTTAGTACGATAAATCGTATATAATTTAAAAGTGATTAAAATGGTTGTAAAAATAGGAATTATTAAAAGTGGTAACATCGGAACTTCTCCGGTAATTGACTTAATTTTAGATGAAAGAGCAGACAGACCTAACATCGATGTTAGATTAGTCGGATCTGGAGCTAAAATGAACCCAGAACAAGTAGAAGAAGTTGCACCAAAAATAGAAGACTTCGACCCTGACTTCTGTATTTTCATCAGTCCTAACCCAGGAGCACCAGGTCCTGCAAAAGCAAGAGAAATCTTATCTGCTGCTGACAAACCTGCAATCATCATTGGTGACGCACCAGGTGCAAGAGTAGCTGACGAAATGGATGAACAAGGATTAGGTTACATCATTGTAAACGCTGACCCAATGATTGGTGCTAGAAGAGAATTATTAGACCCAACTGAAATGGCTTCATTCAACTCTGACATTATTAAAGTATTAGCTGCAACCGGTGCTTACAGATTAATCCAAAAAACTATTAATGGAATTATCGCAGCAGTTGAAGCTGGTGAAGAAATCGAGTTACCTAAACTCAAAATCACCGCTGAAAAAGCTGTTGAAGCTGGTGAATTCCAAAACACTTACGCAAAAGCAAAAGCTTACGCAGCATACGAAATTGCATCAAAAGTTGCAGACTTAGACGTAAAAGGTTGTTTCATGGTACAAGACCACGAAAAATACGTACCTATTGTAGCTGCAGCACACGAAATGGCTTCAGTAGCTGCTAACTTAGCTGTAGAAGCAAGAGAAATCGAAAAAGCAAACGATACCGTATGCAGAACCCCTCACATGGGTGACGGTTGCATCGGTACCAAATGTGTATTAATGGAAAAACCAGAAAAACAATAAGTAGCTATTTTCGCTACTTTTCCATTTTTTTATTTTTATAGTATAGTTTTCTACTTTTTTTAATTAGTTTCTTTAAACATTTTTTATAATTCAACTCTAATTTTCAATAATTGTTTAATTCATACCATATTTATTACAATATTTATTTTACATTAATTAATTTTAAATGATATAATTCACTAAATATAATAATAGAATTAATTAATTTGAGTGATATAATGGCTTGGGATGATACAGCAAGTAAAATATGGATGAACGGAAAAATGGTTGATTGGGAAGATGCTACTATTCATTCTCTTTCTCACGTAGTACATTATGGAACTAGTGTATTTGAAGGTATTAGAGCTTATGAAAATGAAAAAGGTTCCTGTGTTTTCCGTTTAGAGGAACATGTAAAACGTTTATTTGACTCAGCAAAAATTTATAAAATGAATATTCCATACACAGAGGAACAAGTCTGTGATGCAATTATTGAAGTTCTTAAAGTAAATGATCTTAAATCAGGTTATATTCGTCCTATTGTATTTAGATGATATGGGGAATTGGGTGTAAATCCTTTAAACTGTCCTGTAGATGTTGTAATCGCTGCATGGGAATGGGGATCATATTTAGGTGATGAAGGTATGAATGTCGGTGTAGATGTAGGAGTATCCTCTTGGAGAAAACCTGCACCTGATACCTTACCTGTAATGGCTAAGGCCGGTGCAAATTATATGAACTCTCAATTGGCTAAGTTGGAAGCTATCGAACATGGANNATACGATGAAGCTATCATGCTTGATTACCAAGGATTTGTTGCTGAAGGTAGTGGAGAAAATATTTTCCTCGTTGAGGACGGAAAAATCTACTCTCCAAGTTTAGGTTCATCAATTCTTAGAGGTATTACCAGAGATTCAGTTATCAAATTGGCTACATCTCTCGGATATGAAGTTGTTGAGGAGACCATCGGACGTGAAAGACTTTATCTTGCTGATGAGCTTTTCTTCACAGGTACTGCAGCGGAAGTTACTCCAATCAAAAGTATAGATGACAGGTCTATTGGAATTGGTAAAAGAGGCCCTATCACTGAAGAATTACAGAAAACTTTCTTTGAAATTGCTGAAGCTAAAAAAGAAGATGAATTTAATTGGTTAAATTACTACTAGATTGGTGTAATGATGGATATTTTATCAGCGATTATTATAGGTGTGGTTCAGGGTTTAACTGAATTTCTGCCTATTAGTAGTTCTGCTCATTTAATTTTTATTCAAAGGTTGTTGGGAGTGGAAAGCAGTCTTGCTTTTGACACTTTCCTTCATTTAGGTTCTTTAATAGCTGTTTTATGGTTCTTCCATGGAGATATCTACAAGATGATTAGGGCTTGGTGGTTAAGCATTGGGGATATCCTTCAAAATAAATTCAAACAGGGTTTATATGAAGATCCATACAAGAGATTGGCTTGGTATGTTATTTTNNCTACAATCCCTGTAGGTATTGCAGGTATTTTCTTTGAAAGTGAAGTGGAAGCATTGTTTGGTGGTGCATTATATGTTCCTGCATTCTTCCTGCTTGTAACAGGTACAATTCTTTACCTCTCTCAAAGAATGGATAAAGGCAACTTGAATTTTGCTAATATAGGTCCAAAAGAATCATTATTCATGGGATTGGGTCAGGCTTGTGCGATTTTGCCTGGTCTATCACGTTCCGGTACAACTATTGCAGCAGGTCTTGTAGCTGGTCTTAACAAGGAATTTGCAGCCAAATTCAGTTTTATATTATCCATTCCGGCAATTCTAGGTGCTACAATTGTTCAAGTAAAAGACATAGGTTTTGCAATGAATGCTAATTTTTTCGCAATCATTTTAGGATTTGTTGCATCATTTGTAGCTGGTTATATAGCTATTAAATGTGTATTGGACTTAATTGAAAAAAGAAGCTTGGATATATTTTCCTACTACTGTTGGGTTGTAGGTATTATTGTATTCATGGGTTCTATTGCTCATATATTTTAAATGAGCAAAAAAAATCTTTTTTTTTTATTAAAAATTACTTAATAAGTAGATTTAACTACTTATTTTAATTGACAAACTTTTTCTATTTTTCTTCTTAAACTGCTTATGCTAGATCCTCTCATAAGGGCGGTAAACATTGCTCCTCCAGCTCCTGCACCTTCCTTAATGAATCCTTCATCATACAATCTTAGTCCTGCATCTTCTGATTCTCCGAATTTGGGATCAACTACATGCAAGGATATTTCCGGATCTATCTGCTTAAGCAAATCTAATAAATTAGCAGTTTCATCTTCAGCCACATATATGGTGGTTGCCAAATTCAATCTTGAAAAGTCAAATGTTGGTTTAATTGATTTTATAATTGCACAAACGGCAGCCATTTGTGTTCCTCCTGCTAATATAATAGGGATATCTCCACTTGCAAGTACCAAACCTGCAATGGCTACAAGGGTTGGATCACCTACTGCTCCAATTGCTTGGAATGCGTCAACCTCTCCTGGAGTTATGTTGGCATTTTCCAGACCTTCGTTTACAACAGATGTTTTCAATTCATGTGGATTTGTCGGCATGCATCAGCTCACCTTTCCGTCTGCATCATAGCCAAGTGCCTTAAGAACACCCAATGCGGTTGTTGTTCCAGCGGCAATACTTTCACCAATTACTAGGGAATCATGTAAAACTCCAAGTTTTTCACCAAGTTCTTTGGCGTTCTCATAAATTTCAAGGGGATTTAGAACTCCTTTTCCAGTTCTTATGTCTCTTCCATATTCGCTTCCAAGACGCATACATTCGATTTCAGGTTTTACTTTACAGCCTGCATCTACAATTACAAAAGGAATGTTGGCCAGTTCTAGGGCAGCTTTGGTAATGACTGCTGGGGTAGGTGCAACAGCTTCACCGACTATGGTTTGTGCCATCTGTTCCATACATCTTACCTCTCCCAAAACCATTAGTTCAACATCTGCTGCTGGAGTGTATACGGTTAGTTCGGGAGTTGCTCCAGCTCCGGATATTCCTTCAATTGTTGATGTGTCGGTAGTTCCAATAGTACATATAAAAACAGGTTCTGTGTATATTATTTCGTTAATTAAATCTTGAGAACCGTATGTTGTTACTCCATCAATCATTTATTCACCTAATTTTTCACCTAATTTTCTTAATTCTTGAAGTATAAGCTTATTTTGATTAATTATTTTTTCATTTTGTAGGGCTATTTTATTTAATAGTTCTCTGTCACTCATCTGGTCCTGTTTAGCTAAATCACGACCTTTTGGAGGTATGAATATTTCTTCTTTTGGAGGAAGTCCTGAAACAAATCCCTTAGGTTTTGAAACTTCCTTTGGCATAGGCGGAACTTTTGTCGCACCTTCACAGGTACTGCATTTGCTACTGTAGTCTGAAGTTACGTCATTTTTANNCATTATTCTTTTATCCACATCTTCCTTTGTGTTAAGTTTCTCCTCTTCGGCTTCATGTAACAGTCTTTTTTGGATACTGTAAGCCTTGTATAATGGAATTCCTCTTGCATTAATTTCATTTTTAAAATCTTCTGAGAGATGAATATCTCCTG
>DAII01000075.1:6192-7126 GCA_002496065.1 Methanobrevibacter sp. UBA586 | reverse complement strand
ATCAATTTCTTACAACAACTTAAACATATATATTTATATATTATAATAATTAATAACTTGTTAGGTGATAATAATGCGTAAGTTAACAATTGGTTTAATAGGAATTGTATGTATTATAATGGCCGTATTTGCATCATCTGCAATTGCTGGAAATGATGTTTCAAATCTTGTTGTAACTTATGGTGAAGTCACTAGTGCTAATCAACAATATAGTGATTCAGTAAATGGATATTTTGCAAGTAAGGGATATACTAATCTTGGAAATGCGAATAAAGAAGTAATAAGTGCTAACCAAGTCAATGCTATTTCACAAGGTATTAGTGGTAAGACATATAATTCAAATCAAATATTCTCATCAGCTTTGGTAGACTTGAGTCAGGGGAATAATCTTAAAGTAACTGTAGATACATCCAAAATAACATTGGTAACTGCAAAAATGTATGCTTCAGCATTGGAATCAGCTGGAATACAAACAGGAAAAGTATTTGTGACAAGTCCTGTTTCAGCTACTGGCGAATCTGCTCTTGCAGGTGTAATGGCCTGTTATGAAAAAGCAACAAATGTGGAGATTCCAGAGGAAGTCAAAAAAGCAGCTAATGAGGAAATTTATGTACAGGCGGAAGTTGTAAATAACACAAATGNNTAATAATCATGAAGCAAATAGTATCCTAACAGATAAATACAAAAGTGATGTAAGATATCAAGATATAACTAAACCATATTTTGATGAAGTAAAAGATGAAGCTAAAAACAACAACATAACTAGCTATGATGACATTTTAAATATTGTAAATGAAACAGCTCAAAAATACAATATTCAAATTTCAACAGATGACCTTGAAAAGATAGCACAGGCTATATTCAATACATTCTCTGTTCAAGATCAAGCTGATAACTATCAAAACAAACTGGAAAAGGTTACTACTTCCATTTT
>DAII01000075.1:0-6135 GCA_002496065.1 Methanobrevibacter sp. UBA586 | reverse complement strand
AAGTATCTTTATCTTTTTTTAATTATAATCAATAAGATATTATAAAATTAACATTTAATTAAAATAAGCGCATTACTTATAACGGTGTATTAAACTTTGAAGTTGATATTTCCTAGTTGTTGGAAATATTCCGGAGACTATTAATTATTATTCAGTGATTATTTTGATAAGTTTGGGAATTGAAGGAACAGCTGAAAAAACAGGTGTTGGAATAGTTGACAGTGATGGAAATATACTGGCAATGGCTGGCAAACAATTATTTCCGGAAAAGGGAGGTATTCATCCAAGAATAGCTGCAGAACATCATGCGGAGTGGATTCCAAAGTTAATCCCTCAGGCAATCGATGAAGCAGGAATAGGATATGATGATATAGACCTTATTTCATTTTCACAGGGTCCTGGACTAGGGCCTGCGTTAAGGGTGGTGGCTACTTCTGCAAGAAGTTTGGCATTGTCTTTAAACAAGCCAATAATAGGTGTTAACCATTGTATTGGTCATGTGGAAGTTGGAAAACTTGACACTGGAGCAATAAATCCTGTTACTCTTTATGTTAGTGGTGGAAATAGTCAAGTACTAGCATTTGAAAGTGGAAGATATAGAATTTTCGGCGAAACCTTGGACATAGCTATTGGAAATTGTCTTGATCATTTCGGTCGCGAAACCGGTTTGGGCCATCCTGGAGGTCCCGCCATAGAAAAACTTGCAAAAGAGGGAAGCTATATTGACTTACCTTACAGTGTGAAAGGTATGGATTTCTCATTTTCAGGCCTTCTCTCAGCTTCCTTAAGAGAATATGAAAAAGGAACTCCAATTGAGGACATCTGTTATTCGCTTCAGGAGACTGCTTTTTCAATGCTTGTTGAAGTTACCGAAAGGGCTCTTTCACACACTCAAAAGGATGAGGTCATGCTCTGTGGAGGTGTTTCTGCAAACGGAAGGCTTCGTGAAATGCTTAATGTAATGGCCGATGAACAGGGGGCCAAGTTTTACATGCCTGAAATGAAGCTGTGCGGTGACAACGGTGTCATGATTGCATGGCTAGGGATTCTGATGAACAGTGTAAATGGACCCTTGGATATGGAAGATACAGGAATCATCCAAAGATTCAGAACAGATGAAGTGGAGATTCCATGGGTCGATAATCAAAAAACCTATCTTAAATTGCCTGAGCGACTGATAGCCAAAGGAGCGGAATCCAACATAATTGAAGGGAATTATTTGGATAAAAAGGTTATATTGAAAGATAGGATTTCTAAAGGTTACAGAATTAGGGAAATTGATAATAAGATTAGAAAAGCAAGGACAAAGCTGGAAGCTAAATTACTTTCAGATGTAAAGAACGGTGGGGTCCTTTCTCCTATTTTGTATGATGTTAATTTGGATGAAAATGTAATAGCTATGGAAAAAATCAATGGGAGTATGGTTAAAGACATAATAACCATTGAAAGCGATGATTTGGCATATAGGATAGGTCAGGAAATAGCCAAAATACATGGTCAAAACATAATTCATGGTGACATTACAACTTCAAACATATTGGTAAATAAGGATGGAAATCCTGTATTTTTAGATTTTGGACTTGGAAGATACTCTGATTTATTTGAAGACAAGGCTGTTGATTTGTTGGTATTGAAAAAGTCTTTACAAAGCATTGATCAAAAAATAGCCAATCATATATTTGATATTGTTTTAAAGGGATATGGTGAAAAAAATATCCTTAAAAAAATAAAAGAGATTGAGTTAAGGGGAAGATACACTCATTAAGGGAATTGCCATGAATGTCCAACACGATTTTAAGAATGGTGTAATATCTATACTTGATTATGATGGGTGAACTGGTGCATTTATAGATTGTATTTCCACTTAAAAATTCAAAATAATTGATATTTGGTGATTTAATGATAACATTTATTACTGGGAATAAACATAAAGTAGAAGAAGCAGAGAATATTTTTAAAGATTACGATATTAAACTAGAGCANNCTGTGAACCTCAAGGAACTCTTGAAGAGGTAGCCATATCAGGTGCAAAATATGCTTGTCGTAAACTTGATAAACCTGTGATTGTGGAAGATGCTGGTTTATTCATAAGAGCTCTTAAAGATTTTCCTGGAACTTACTCATCATATGTACAAGATACATTGGGAAATGCAGGAATTTTAAAGCTTTTAGAAGATACTGACGACAGATATGCTGAATTCAGGTCAGTTATTGGGTACTGCGCCCCCAATTCTGAGCCCAAGATCTTTTTAGGCAAAGTCAGTGGAGAAATAGCTCTTAGTGAAAAAGGTGAATTAGGATTTGCTTTTGATCCAATTTTTTACGTACCTGAAGAGGGTAAAACTTTTGGAGAACTCACTACTGAGGAAAAAAATCAGTTTTCACATAGAAAAAATTCTTTAGAGAAATTTATTAAATGGTATTCTAAAGAGTAAAATTACTTATTGGGCTTATTATACATTATAAAAAAATTTAAAGAGGAATTATCATGGCAAAACCAGATTGGGTAACTTACAGTAATGAAGATATTGAAGAAATGATTTTAAAATTCACCAAAGAAGGTAAATCCACTAGTGAAATCGGTATTATTTTAAGAGATACTTACGGAATTCCAAGTGTTAAAGAAGTAACTGGTGAAAGAATCAACGAAATCTTAAAAAGAAACGGTCAAGCTCAAGAATACCCTGAAGATTTAATGAACTTAATCAGAAGAGCTGTAAACATCAGAGACCACTTAAGTGAAAACCCTAAAGATTTACACTCCAGAAGAGGATTAACCATCATCGAATCCAGAATTAGAAGATTAGGTTCATACTACGTAAAAGAAGGAGAATTACCAGAAGGTTGGAGATATAATCCACAACAAGCAGCACTCCTTGTTAAATAGGGCTAAAGAAGCTAGTGATATGCTTCAAAAGCATATCGATAATGATGATGTTATTAGATTAATTTCTCATAACGATGCTGATGGAATTTCAGCAGCTGCAGTGTTAGCAAACGCTTTAAACGAAGAGAAGATTAGATATCACACCACTATTGTACCTCGTCTTAAGGAAGATGTAATCAATAGCTTAAGAAGTGATAAATCTTCTTTATTTATTTTTACTGAGATGGGAAGTGCTTATGTTAAGGAACTTAACACTTTCAAAAGTGATGTCATAATCGCTGATCACCATCAGGTTGACGATACAGAACCTGAAAGTAATTTGGTTCATGTAAATCCACATTTATTCGGTGTTGACGGTAGTAAAGAACTTAGTGGAGCAGGTTCCAGTTATCTGATAGCTAGAGGACTTGGAAAAAAACACTTATCTTATTTTGCTTTGATTGGTGCATTTGGAGATATGCAAGGTCAGGATGGGTTCATTGGCATGAATCAATTGATTGTTGAAGATGCCAAGAAAAGTGGAGTCTTAGAAATGCATGAAGGCCTTAAAATAGTTTCTAAATCAACTGAACCATTATATAAATCATTGGCTTATACTTTTTCTCCACCGTTGCCTAGAATTACTGGTGATTTAACAGGAGCTAGGGAATTTTTAGAAAAAATGAACTTGTCTTATGGTATTAAATTCACTGATTTAGAAGGTGAGGAACAGGACCTTCTTAAGGATGCACTAATGAATATTAATCCTGACATATTTGGTATGTGCTATACCGTACCTAAGGAAACTCCATTATTAAGAGATTTAGAAGAGTACGCCTATATTTTGGATGCCTGTGGAAAAAATAAAAAATTCGGTCTGGCATTGGGCATAGCTCTTGGTGAACGTGAAAAGGTTTTAAACGTTGCCGTAGACCTTCAACGTAAATATCGTGATCAAATCGTTAAAGGTCTTGAATGGGCTAAAAAAGAAGGTGCACAACAACTTAACAGCATTCAATATCTTTACAGTGAAGATAAAGTGTTAAAAGCAGTTATGGGAACAATAGCAAGTATTGGTTTATCTGCAAAGGTCTTGGATGATTCAAAGCCTATTTTAGGGTTATCCAGATTATATAAAGATATTAAAATATCAGGTAGAACAACCAGAGACATGGTGGAAAAGGGTGTGAATTTGGGAAAGGCCCTTAATGACGCATCCAATAATTTTGCAGGTCAAGGAGGAGGACATGACATTGCTGCTGGAGCAATGATTCCTTATGAGGCAAAAGATAACTTCCTTCATCTTGTTGATGAAATTGTCGAATACCAATTGGAAAATAATTCTTAGGGTGGTTTAATGCATTTAACTAAAAAAGAAGAGGCAATGTGTGATGGAGAGTATGGTGAAACAATCCGTAAAAGTATGGATATTTTGGTAGCTTTGGGTGATATTTATGGTGCACCTGAACTTGTGGACATTACATCAGCACAGGTATCTGGAGTATCTTATAAAACTATTGGTCAAGCAGGCTTGGAATATCTTGAAGACCTTGCAAAAGATGACAAGGGAATTGCAAAGGTAACTTCTACCTTAAACCCCCCTGGAACTGACTTGGATAATTGGGATAAGTTTGGTTTTCCTGAAGAATTTTCAATTAAACAAAACCAAATTGTAGATGCTTATGGAAAGCTTGGAATTACAAAAACATGTACCTGTACTCCATATCTGGTTGGAAATGTTCCAAGATTTAGAGATCGTNNGATCACATCTCATGGTCGGAATCTTCAGCAGTGGCATTTGTAAATTCAGTTATTGGTGCTAGAACTAATCGTGAAGGAGGTCCTGGAGCATTAGCTGCTGCTATTGTAGGTAAAACTCCTTTATATGGATTCCATTTTCCTGAAAACAGAACAGCTGATTGGGTGATTGATGTAGAAACACCATTGTCAGGAGCTGATTTTGGAGCTTTAGGATACATTGTCGGTCAGAATGTAGGTGGAGATGTTCCATATTTTACATTAGAAACCGTTCCAGACAACAATGATCTAAAAACACTTGGGGCTGCATTGGCTTCCTCTGGATCAGTTGCATTATATCATATTGAAGATGTAACTCCGGAATATGATGTGGCATGTAAGGAAGATGCTTCTGAAAGTCTCACCATTACAAAAGAGGATATTCTACAAACTCGTGAAAATCTAACAACAACTGATCGGGAGGCTGACTTGATTTGTCTGGGATGTCCTCATGCATCCTTGGAGGAAATAAGCAAGGTGGCTGGCCTCGTAAAGGGTAAGACAATTAAAAATAAATTATGGATATGTACATCAATTAGTGTAAAGGCATCTGCAGATAGAATGGGTTATACAAAAACAATCGAGGATGCAGGTGGAAATATAGTTTGCGATACATGTATGGTCGTAGCTCCAATAGAGGATATGGGCTTTGAAGTAATTGGTGTAAATTCAGCAAAGGCAGCCAATTATGTTCCATCAATGTGTGGCCTTGATGTTGTTTATAATGATGTTGAAAATTTAATTCAATTTAAATAGATAATTTTCACATATTCTTTTTTAGGATGGAGAATAAAAAAATGGAAAATATGAAGTTATTAAATCCAAATTTCTTCTTTTTAAGAGATAATCATGCTCCCTTATATGAAAAATGCAAGGAAATGGATTTAGCTATTGTAAANNAAATTCGGTTATAATATCAAACGATATTCTTGATTATCTTCTTAGAGTCATTGTAAAGTCTGATAACGATGGGGATATTGATAAGCTTATAGATAGGGTTTGTAAATTAAATTCTACGGCCTCTGAAATAGGTTTATATATTCGAGACATCAGAATGAACAGCCAAAGAGCCATTAACAATTCAAGAAGATTTTCTAAAAGCAAGGCAATTAAAAATGCCGAAATGGTTTACGAGGTAACTTCTTATTTCTTATACACTGGTGTAAATCCTTTGGAACCATATGCTGCCCCTCACTATTATGATGATTGGGTCAAAAAGGAAATAGCTGATATACGGGCTCTTGAGGAATATGAATCCAACTTTAAAGAAGAGGATGGGGAAGAGGAACAAACTCTTCAAAAAGTTCTTGATGACTTCACTTCAAAAACCAAATCAAAACTTTCAAAGGAATCTCAAGAACAGCTTGATTTCATAAATTCAGCTTTATTGGAACTTGAAAAACAAAATTCAAACAATGAATTGTCTGATAAGATTATCAAAAAGAGGGATGAAAAATTCTCACATCATAAAG
>DAII01000023.1:10058-10266 GCA_002496065.1 Methanobrevibacter sp. UBA586 | reverse complement strand
ATATTAATTTTAAGTTATCATTATTAAAGAATTCACAATCAACAATCTCCTTTTGAGTTTTAAATAATTTATTTAACCAAGATGGAATAACACTTTCAACATATGCCAAAATATCAAATGCACTGTTGGAAGCATTGTAGAACATGAATTTAAACTCTACAACATCACCCATACCTCTAACAAGTCTATTCAATTTATCTTCCAACTC
>DAII01000023.1:9356-10003 GCA_002496065.1 Methanobrevibacter sp. UBA586 | reverse complement strand
TTTCAGGATTAATTAAAAATTTTGGAATTAAATAGTATTTTAAACCAAATTCCTCAAAATTTAAATAGGTTTCAATGAAATTTTTCCCCGCTTCTAAGTATAATGCACAACTACCACAAATAGGCAACAATTTCCATTGATTTTCAAGTAAAAATCCAGGTATGTTACCTTTCTTCTCAGGTGTTGAAAATGCGAATCCAACAGCATTTGAAACCAAACCAAAAACTTCCTTTTCTTCATCACATAAAAAACAAAGAGAATTGTCTTTTATTTTTTTGCTTCCTGATTCATAATATTTCTTTTCAGAGGCTTCTTTCAGTATTGTTTTAAAAATATCGATGTCTCCTACATACTTAGAGTCATTTCCATCCTTTATGACTAGAGTTAAAAGAGNNTTATATTTAAATTAGCATACTCCTCTTTTAAGTCATTCAATATTAATTCCTGATCCTTTGAAATAGCATCATATAATTTTGAAATGAACGGATTCTCTGAATTGTTTTTGAACCATTTGAAAAATTTATTATTAAATGTTTTGTCAGGATCTGTGATTAAACATGAAGGAGTTATATCTGTTCCCCTAGGAGATCCAGACTTATAGAGATACTTCATATTTTTAGAAGAATCAAAATCTTCTTGGTCAATTT
>DAII01000023.1:8548-9288 GCA_002496065.1 Methanobrevibacter sp. UBA586 | reverse complement strand
AACTCTTCATTTTGATTTACCCATAATTTACCTAATTCGTATATAGCATTGAGCAATATATCACCTCATACAATTTAAAAAGCCAAATCCTAAGCTGTTTTTCTCGCCTAAGCCAGCATTAAATAAGAAATTATAAAATTCCTTATTATTGCATTGTGGATTAGCCTTTAAATTTTTCCATAAACTACCTATCACCACAAATTCATTACCATGTTTTTTAACCTTTATTGCAACCTCCCTATTAAATTCAAAATTGGAAAATAAATCTCCATCAAAGTAAAAATCCTTATCATAAAATGCATNNAAAAAGAATTCAAAATCTGGATTACGATTAAATGAGTAATATTTATTCGCCCTACTGTCTTCAAACAAAACGATAGGAGTTCCTGTGATAAAATTAGAACAAGGTTTGTCTTTTAAAATTTCTACTTTAAGAACTTCCATTTTGAATTTATTTAACTTAAATGTATTTTTTTCTTTTAATGTCTTGTATAAATTAATAATTAAATTATTGATTGGTGAGGAGATTATCAATTTTTTCATGCAATTCCTTTCAAAGTCAGCAATAGGGAAAATGTTAGAAAAATTGAAAAATTTGAATCCTTTTTGATTATGTAAATTGCGAAAATCATCATCCTCATTTAATAAAGAATAAATGAAACCTTGAATGTCATATTTACCAATATCACGATATTCTGCTTCATCTATACTCTCAAACTTTAATAATAACCTCATTTTTT
>DAII01000023.1:7102-8472 GCA_002496065.1 Methanobrevibacter sp. UBA586 | reverse complement strand
AAATATATCTAAATTATTGCTTAAATAATAAGAAATATAAATTAATAATCAGTTAAAAATCACAGAATTGTATGGAAATTTTGTTATTTGCAAAAATATTTTAAAATGTACTCAATAGTATTAAAATCATTATAAAATAGCTATTAAGCTACAATAACTATTTTTATATCTACGGATATTGATTATGGGAAAGTGGTTGCAGTTAATTTATTAAGTCATTCTATAAAACATATGAAAAACATATTTTAATCCATGAAACATGAAATCATATCTATTGGAACCATTCGCACACCATTTACCAAAATTGAAGGAATGCCTGTTCAAACCGTTGGCGGAGAGGGAGTCAAAGGTGAAATCCACATAAAGGACGAATATGCAGAGGGCCTGAAGGATCTTGAGCAGTTCTCCCATCTCCAGCTCATCTTCATTTTCCATAAAACCTATAAAACAAAGCTGAAAGTGAAGCCTTTCCTTGCAGATGAGCATCATGGTGTCTTCTCAACATTTTCCCCAATTCGTCCAAATCATCTTGGAAGCTCTATCGTCAAGCTAAACGGAGTGGAGGGCAATGTTCTTCATATTGAAAACTTGGACATTCTTGATAACACTCCTCTCGTTGACATAAAGCCATATGTTCCTCATCTTTATGATCCTACAGTCAGGAACCTGGAAACAGGATGGTTTGAAAATAAGGATGTTAAAAGTCAAAGGGCAGGGTCTAGGTTTATCTGAATAATTAAACTTTAATAGTCTTGTTGACCTATATAATAATATTAAAGGAGGAGCAATATTGATTAAATGTCCAAGATGTGGAGCCAAAAACAAGGACCATGCACCCTATTGCGGAAGGTGTAGATATCCTTTCAAGAAGCAGGCTAAAAGACCGCAAAATAAAAAACAGGTCAAAAAGCCTAAAAGAACCTTCAAATTACCTAAAAGGCTTCAAAACATTAATAAAAAACGCCTAGCTATTGTAATCATAATCATTTTGGCCGTAGTAATAGCTGGATATTACATATTCGGTGATAAGCACGTTGATGTGGGGGGTTTGAAATTCACTATTCCAAACAGCTTCGATGAAAAGTATTCAGATCAATTAGTAAACTATACTGGTGCCAACAACACATTACACGAGCCTATAGACTATTCCCTAAAGGTTTATGAAAATAATAATGGTGATGAGATAGCTATTGATGTTTCAGCTCCTTCTGGAAAGCGGGTGTTNNTAATGCCCTTGAACACGGTAATACAGGTAAGTTAGCTACAATTAATGGGCAGGAAGGATATTTCATTAACAGTACACAGTTCGAATATAGCTTTGAGTTCATAAAACATGGAAAGCTTGTCTGTGTTCGTAGTAACAACATGAC
>DAII01000023.1:5013-7058 GCA_002496065.1 Methanobrevibacter sp. UBA586 | reverse complement strand
TTTAAAAAAAGATATTGGGTTAATCGTAGAATGGCTGGTCTACACACTCCCATGTGTATTCGTTTCCATCTTGACTAACCAGTTTGAATACTGTTTCAGGAGCAATCACCACGTCTGGGCGTTCGTTTTCGTCAACTAAATCCCCAACGTACATCAGTTTGTCTCCTTTTGATAGCTTAAGTATGTTGAGATATTCAAGATTGTCGCGAAAATCCCTGTTTGAACTTGCGTTAAGAGGTATTTCAGGTATGAACTCTTCTTCCAGAGGTTCTTTGCTTCTCAGGTATACTTCAGTTTCTGATGCCAGTGTTGTTGAGTTCTGGTGAAGGAGTCCTCTCAATTCCTGGATTACCAGCTCGAAATCTGGAAGGAATAGCTGTGATAGAGTGTTTACAGTTATTGCCATTGGGATTTTGCTAAATGGGTTGATTACCACACCTTCAACATGGCAGTTTTCAAGAACGTTTACAAGGTCGATGGTATCTAGCTCAACTGTAAGCATTGTCTCGTCGTGCATTTCATCTAAGTCAGTAAATATTGGAGTTACAAGCTCCCCTGTCTCTGATTTTATCCTTATGGGTTCCACTTCCTCTATTCCATTATCACCTTGTGTCACTTCCACTGGGACGAAAAACTGACATTCCTTGATGATGTTAAATAGCTCTTCCTTTTCATTGTCATCCAGTTTTGACAAATCTTTTTCCATTAGTTTTTTGAGTTTATCTTTCACCTTTAATCTCCTAACTTAATTTAATTAATTATACTTATTGTTTTATTAGACAAAAAGTTTTATCCATTGTCTTTCTAGGGAATAGGTTCCCATACATTGTTTCCCTTGTGAATGTATCTGTTTCCGTCAGGCCCCTCATGAACTTCTCCTGTGTAGATTATTCTTCCTGCCTGTTGGCTGTAAAATGCCCCTGAATCATTGTCTGTATCTTTTATATTATTTTAAACAGTTGAATCTGTTGAAGTTGTTTGTGTCGCATTTTCGACTAGGGTTACGCTTTTGGTGGCATTTGAGTTTTTATAGTTGTCGTTTCCAAGATAGCTACATTTTATGGTGTAGTTTCCAGGTTCGGTATCAGTTATTTCAAATGTTGCAATCCCTTCACTGTCTGTTTTAAGTTCAAATGTTTTTGTCCATCCCTTTGAGTTTGCAAATGTTGCCTTGACTGTTTCTCCTGCAATCCCATTACCCTTATTGTCTGTCAGTTTCACGGTTACGTTGTCTTTCTCATGAAGTGTTGAGTTGGAGATTATTTCAATATGTGTTTCCTTTTGGGTGTTGTGATTTAGGAAGATTGATGCCGCACATGCAATCACCAGTATTATCACCACAACAATTAAGACATTTCTATTGTTCATGAAAAGATATAATAGTTCATGTTTTATTTAAACTTTTTTAAAAAAGAATAAACAATATGCTACAAACAAGTAAATTAAAGTTATATGTTTTTGTATTTTACATCCTCTAATAAGCAGGATTGCCATTTTATTCAATAGATTTGAATTATCGGATACCTAAGGAGTGTTGTGTCCCTTGAGAATTCTTGTTCTATCTCCACCATAGGCATAGCTAGCAAAAAGGAATGTTTGATGTGAAAATTCCATCATTAAAGTGGTTTTAAATTTCTTCACCTCGAAATCCTGCTTATTCATCCTCACAATTGAAAAATTAGCTATTACACCATTATTCGATTTTAATGGAGCTATCTCTATCTCATCAGCAATGGATAATCAGCATTGTCCTCATCTATAGATTCCATTGCAATAAGTTCTTTAAGTTCNNCCATATAACGTTATATTATAATAGATTATACACAATATATGTAATAAGGAATATTATGATTACTGCAATTGCCCCATAGGCCCACTTGAACTTCCTTCCTGAGGGAAGGTTTATCTCCTGTGAAACACATTTCCAAGTCATGACATTTCCATCCTCCTCAACAAAACGGAATCTGATAACTGGAGGAAAAATAGAGTCTCCGTATGTTCCATTTTCACCTACATAGAGAACTCTGATTCCTTTTGGAACAAGC
>DAII01000023.1:760-4997 GCA_002496065.1 Methanobrevibacter sp. UBA586 | reverse complement strand
ATGCGTTGAAAGGAAACTTGGAGGTGAACACCCCATCCTCTGCAAGCTTTTTCATCAGAGGAACTTCCTCTCTTAAATAAAATCTTGTTTCCCTTTTAAGAGGTTTGGAATTCAGTGTAACCAAATCAACTACTTCTTGAATTTTTGTTGCACTTACAAGGTCCAGAAATGATTCTACCGTAAGGCCTACAGCATTCTCACTTCCAAGATTTAGAACAACATCATCAACTCCTTCACTTTGAACCAAAATGGCTGCAACCTCATCGCAGCCTACACGGACAAAGTTAGGATAATCGAACTTCTCGCTTTCCTCCTCATCAGTAAAGAGAGGAAGAATCCCCTTTCCGTCTACCTGCTTGGCCACAATTGGAGAAAACCTGATTGTATCATCATCCTCAAGGCTTGAGAAATCAGAATCAATGTCCACTGGAAGAAAGAGTGACGTATTAAGCAACTCCTCCACAAACTCGTCCTGAGCCGTGACAGTCATGTTTGCCAGAGGAGTTTTCATTAGCTCCTTTAACCTCCCATTGTCTTTTCCATCCATTTTAGCACCTAAATCATTCCAAATCCTGACTGACACATTCCCATGTGAACGTATCCTCAAACTCATCCACTAATTTAAATTTGAGTGTTGGGGCAAGCAGAACATCGTTGTTTTTTGTAACATCATCGATTATGTTTCCCAAATAAAGGAAAACAGTACCTTTTGGAACCAGAAGGACATTCAGATATTTGAAATCAGTGTTGCAGACATCAGCGAAACTTGCATTAAATGGAATGTTGGCCATAAAAACACCATCATCGGCATTTTCAGCCATGAATGGGGTTTCGCTTCTTAGATAAAATTTGGTGTTCTCCTCAAGAGGAACGCCATACTTTTTAATGTCCTCCTCTATGTCAAAGATTGTTTCGAATTCGTCCTCCATACAATGATAGATAAAGGATTCCATAGGCATTCCAATGGAAGATTCAGTATTTGGATTGATTACAATCTCATTAATCCCCTCTCCTTCAATAAGCAGTTTTGCAATGTCTTCACTATGATAGCTGATTACATTGACCTTTCCAAGTATCTTCAAAGAGTCCTCATTTGTAAAAAGAGGAAGAATGGTGCTGTCATTCTTTTTGACAGTGATTGGTGTAAAACTCAAAGGCTCCTCAATTTCTACTATTTGACCTTCCTCAACCTTATCCATGTCAATGAAATTAGAATTAAAAACAACTGGAAGTAAAAATCTGGTGTTTCTAAGCTCATCAAAGAGTTCCTTTTGAATTTCCTCACTCATCAAACTTGGATCTATTGCCATTAGCTCCTCTAANNCTCCTATATTTAAAAAATTATCTTTCAAAGTCCCATTCCATAAAAGGAATATGTTTTCATCCCTCCAACTTAAATTTAACTGTTGAAGCGATGATACAGTGAAATCACAATTCTGCCATCATTTACGAAGTTTTATTGGGAAATTTTAAATGAATTCCATTCATTCAACTCCTCAAGGCAATATCTTTGAGCTGAATTCATTCAAAATTTCAAGTTAACCTCCTACTCATGGTTACAACTACAATCCAAATTAAAAAAAGCAATCCTATCTGATTACTTCTAAAATAATTCCTAAGTCCTCTGCCTGCAATATGTCTACCTTTTTACCAGAGGCACCGACAATGTCCTTCCTGATGTTGAGCATGTCCTCTTCTACTACAAGCTCACCGACAGCTATTTCACCATTTTCAACCAAAGCAGTTTCAAGTTCTTCAACAGGTGTAGAATTAAGGTATCCTACAATTTTTCCTGCATCTCCCTTGAATTTAGGTCCAATCTTTGCCATGTCAGGTGTGACTTCAACTATCTTTTCATGAACTTCAGGTTTTCCAGACTTGACTGCAAGGTTCTCTATTTTCAAGGTTCCCTTAATTGTTTCACTAAATTCCTCAAATACATCCCCCAAGTCATCTGTGAATATGTTTACCTCAGATAATGGAGCGTTTAAAGGTATCTTTGAGTTTGACTTGAATCTTCTTACCTCATCGATAAGTTCAGCNNGTTCAATAGCTATATCACCATCTTCAATTGCCTTTTCATCGATTATGCCTACTTCAGGCCAGGATGATTTGTGTATTGACTCATCAGAGAAGTATTGGTAAACCTCTTCTGTAAAGAACGGTACAATTGGAGATAGAAGTTTTAAGGATGTTTCCACAACAGTCTTGAGGGTGTATTTTGCAGCGTTTCTGGATTCATCAGAGACCTCATCGTTGTATAGCCTGTATTTTACTGCCTCAATGTACTCATCACAGAAGTCATGCCAGATGAACCTTTCGATTGAGTTAATAGTATCGGCAAAGTTGTATGTGGCATATGCCTCATCCACAACTTCATTTAATGTGTTCAGTTTGGACAATATCCATAGGTCAATAGGTTCATATGCAGTAGGTTCGGTTATTTCACCGTCGAATATCTGCATGCTGATGAATCTAAATGCGTTCCAGAACTTTCTGAGGAACTTGAATCCGTGTTTGATGTCCTTCCAATCAAATGCAACATCGGAACCAGGTACACTGTTTGCCGCCCATGTTCTCAATGGATCTGCACCGTATTCTGCTATAACATCATCAGGAGCAATTACATTACCTCTTGACTTACTCATCTTGTAACCATCTTCACCAAATACCATACCGTTGATTACGATGTCATCAAATGGCTTTTCCCCTTCCAGTGCTAGACATCTAAGTGTTGTGTAAAATGCCCATGTTCTGATGATATCGTGACCTTGTGGACGAATGTTTGCAGGGAAATTGTCCATATAACCTTCATGAGGCCATCCTGCAATGGATAAAGGAGAGATTGAACTGTCCATCCAAGTATCCAAAACATCTTCTTCTCCGATAAACTCCTCACATCCACATTCACAAGGACGTTTAGGTTTGTCAACTGTAGGATCTATAGGAAGCTGTTCTACATCAGGTAACATAACCTTTCCACAGTCCTTACAATACCATACAGGAATTGGAGTTGCGAAAATTCTCTGTCTTGAGATACACCAGTCCCATTCCATGGAATCTGCCCAGTTGAGCATTCTGCTTTTCATGTGTTCAGGAACCCAGTTCATTTCCTCTGCGGCCTCTTTGGTCTTGTCAATCAATTCACGAACGGCTACGAACCATTGTTTTTTAACAAGAATCTTAATAGGAGTCTTACATCTCCAGCATTGACCTACATTCTGGTCTACGGTTTCCTGTTTTAAAAGATACCCTTCATCTCTAAGGTCTTCGATTGTTTGTTTTTTACAGGTCTGCAAGTCCATGCCAGCATATCTTCCTGCAGCATCAGTAAGTAATCCCTGTTCGTTGATTGCATCAATGACTTCAAGATTGTGTTTATTTACCCAAGCTACGTCAGTCTTGTCCCCAAAGGTACAAACCATTACAGCACCAGTACCGTATTCAGGATCTACTTCTTCGTCAGGAATGATTTTAACCTTCTGACAGGATAGTGGAACTTCCACATACTTGCCTATTAAGGAACCGTACCTTTCATCCTCTGGGTGAACAACAACAGCCACACAGGCAGACATCAATTCAGGCCTTGTGGTTGCAATCATGACTCCCTCATCAGATGGATCTGCAACCTTACCTGAAATTTTAGAGGATGCAATATCATCATAATAATCTTCAGTTGCAGGAGGGAAGTTTACATAATTAAGTTTGGTCTGATTGTCTGAATATTCCACCTCAGCAAATGCAATAGCTGTTTCACAGCGAGGGCACCAGTTTACAGGATGAATTCCCTGATAGATTAGTCCCTCCTCATACATCTTTAAAAAGGAGTACTGGGTCTTGTACATGTATTCAGGAGTCATGGTGATGAATTCACGGCTCCAGTCCTGTGAAAATCCTAAAGCCTGCATCTGATTCTTCATCTTTGCAATGTTTTCTGTGGTAAGCTCCACACAGAACTCCCTGAACTTGGCCCTTGAAACATCATTCTTTTTAATTCCATGAGTTTCCTCAACCTTAACCTCAGTAGGAAGACCGTGACAATCCCATCCTTGAGTAAAAAGTACCCCATTGCCTTTCAATCTTCTGTATCTTGCATTCATATCAATGTAAACCCAATTCAAAACATGTCCCAAGTGAATTGAACCTGTTGGATATGGTGGTGGAGTATCAATAATGTATCTTGGTCTTGTTCCATCACCAATGAACTTGTAAATATCCTCATCTTCCCATTTCTTTT
>DAII01000023.1:0-725 GCA_002496065.1 Methanobrevibacter sp. UBA586 | reverse complement strand
CACTCATAATTTTTTCATATATTATATAGATTTAGCTACTAAAAAATTTAAAAGTTTCCCTTAAAATTGAAAATTTTAGTGATATGGTGTGAAAAAAAAATAGGATAAAAACCTAAAAAGGAAAAAAGTTATTTATTATTTTTTATGTTGGCAATAAAACTAAAGATGATTAAATATTTAGTTTTAAAATTTGAGCAATTTTAATAGCTTTAGCAAATATTTGAAATCTATTGCAATATTTTCAAATAAAATCATTGAAAAGATTGTCTGGCCAATGGCTTCAATGATTAGAAGTGCAATATTTAATTAAAATCATTAAAAATAGCCAAATCCAAATAATACAGTTAAATTTATTAAATAAACCGTTTATATAATTTAATGAGGTATTTAATGAACACATATGACAAGATAATTTCAGGAACTTTCCAGCTCTTTTTAAAGAAGGGATTTGAAAATGTATCTACAGCAGAAATAAGCAAACACCTTCAAATCAGTGAAGGAACACTATACTATTATTTCAAGAGCAAGGATGAGCTAATTTTAACCGTTTTACAGGTCAATGTGTTGGAAACCTACAAGGATCTTTTGCAAAAAGCCAAAAAATACAATAAAAATACAATTTCACGCCTCAAGGGACTGTATACTGAAATGTTCGGACTGAACAATGAAAACATCGACAACCTGAATGAATTTAAGCAAATTTTATTGCTTTCGTTTGAGGCAAT
>DAII01000141.1:2135-3182 GCA_002496065.1 Methanobrevibacter sp. UBA586 | reverse complement strand
TTCCACAACAGGTCTTTCATTAAGTTTTTTCATATCTGAAACCTCTATGGTCAGATAGGATGGAACATCTTTTAGGATAGCTATATCATCATCGTCTGTGAAGTATTTTTCAGGGACGTTTGCTATTGTGGCATATGCAAATGTCATAGGGTCTTGGGTGATGTTTACAACATACTTTCCTGTTTCCATTATGTTCTTAAGGGTGTTTGCACCTTCAAAGATGGTACATTTCACCTTGTCCTCACCTAGATAGACAAATCCGATAGGTGCAGCATCCTTTTCACCGTCCTTTGAGATTGTGGTGTAGATGCATTCATACTGTAGCTGTGGAGCAACCCCTATCCTTTCAAGGTTCATCTTAACTCTCCTTTGTTTATCTTTTCAAGGCTGTTGCAGGATATTGAGTAGATGTCTGTAAATATTACCAGTATCTGATTGATGATTTGCACAAGGTCGGCTACTGCATAGTCAAGCTGTCCTGTTGCAATTGAGACAGCATCCTCAATTCCTTTTATTCCCTGATCAAGGTCCTTNNATCCAGGTCCTTTGAAGATTTTGGGAATGTTTCCTGAACGTGCTTGAAGAATGGTTCATAGTCGTCAAGCATTATCTCTTTGGCATTTAGATCTGATTGGATGTCGGCGTAAAGGTCCTTGAATTCCTTACATGCTGTCTTGAAGTCAGGGAGCGTTCTTTTGATTGTAACTGCCATTTTGTCTAATTTTTCCTCTCTCTCGTCAACATCATTTTCACAGTTCAGTATTGCTGCATTTTCCTGGATTAAATCCCCAACTTTTGCAAATCCATTGTTCAATCTTGTCATTGCTATTGTATAGAGTTCTAAATCAAATTCACCGTTCATACTATTACTTCGTTTTATTTATTTAGATAGTTTATTTATTTTTTTAGTTTTTAAATATATGTAATTTAAGGGATTGGAGGTAATATTTTTTACTACGTTTAAGTAAAAATAGCTATTATATTATTAGAGGTAATTCCTATTTCTTATGGAATTATTGAATGAATATGTAATAATATTGATTTAAG
>DAII01000141.1:0-2098 GCA_002496065.1 Methanobrevibacter sp. UBA586 | reverse complement strand
AATTGAGAAATCTATTCGAGTTTGATTTTTACATCAAGAGCACTTGATCCGTTTTCGTAAACAAAAATTGGGTTGATATCCAATTCGGATATTTCAGGGAAGTCTAAGGTTAGTTTTGCTATTCTTTTGATAGCTTCTTTTACCGCATCCATATCACAAGGTGCTTCTCCTCTGTAACCGTTGAGCAATGTTGAAACTTTGGTTTTGTCGATTTGCTCATCGATTTCCTGACAGGTAAGGCCTTTGGCCAAGTTGAAGGCTACATCTTCAATAAGGTTTACGTAGATTCCTCCCATACCGAAAGCAATCATTGGCCCGAATTGTTTGTCCTTAATCATACCTACAAGAACTTCCTGACCTGAAGGCATCATTTTTTGAACTTCCACACCATCAGGGATGATGTCAGGGTGTGCTTCTTTTGCATTTGCTATGATTTCATCGTAAGCTGCTTCTGCCTCTTGTCTGTTTTCAATTCCAACTTTTACTCCACCGATATCGGATTTGTGAAGTATTTTGTCAGAAGCGATTTTAAGTACTACAGGGAATTCCATTTCCTCTGCAAGGTCTCCTGCTTCAGCTGCAGAAGTTGCAAGTTTGATTGGAGCTGCTGAAATACCGTATGCTTCAGCTACTGCGTATGCTTCACTTCCAAGTAATGTGTCTCTGCCGTCAGCTTTGACCTTTTCGAAGATTTTAGCTACATTTTCAGGGTCAGTTCCTTCAATGTTACTTATACAGTCTTTGTATTCTCTGCTTTCCAAACGTGCATATCTAGTCATTGCTTCAAGAGCTTTTACAGCAGTTTCAGGGAATACATAGGTTGGTACATTGTTTTCTCTAAGCATTTTATTTGCATTGTCAAATGAAGGACCTCCCATGTTCACCACAAGAATAGGTTTTTCGAATTTTTTCTCAGCTTCGAGAATTACTTCTGCAATTCCATCAGGATCTGCTGATGCAGTAGGACATACCATGATAATTAAACTGTCAACTTGAGGATCATCTAAAACAATATCTAGAGATTCTTTGTATCTTGTTACAGGTGCATCTCCAAGAACGTCAATTGGGTTGTTTGCACTACCTTCATCAGGGATGCATTCTTTTAGTTTTTCCTTGGTTTCGTCATCGAACTTAACAAGTTCCAAACCTGCATTTTCCATTGCATCTACGGTTACTACTCCTCCACCACCTGCATTGGTGATGATTGCTACATTAGGTCCACTTGGAAGTGGTGCTTTGGAGAATGCTAAACCTAAATCGAAGAGGTCTGCCATGGTTTTCACACGTAGGATTCCTGATTGTCTAAATGCAGTGTCAAATGCAATATCACTACCTGCCAATGCTCCTGTGTGTGAGGATGCTGCTTCCGCACCAGCTGAACTGGAACCTGATTTGAGAACTATGATAGGTTTTTTGGATGCAGTTTCTCTCAATGCATTTACGAAATTGTCATCATCGGTAATTGATTCAAGGTAACAGATGATTACTGCTGTTTCAGGGTCTTCAGCAAGGTATTTCATTAATTCGATTTCGTTTACTCCAGCCTTGTTTCCTAAACTGATAACCTTACTGNNTGAATCCTATTCCTGAGGTTACACTCCAGTCAAGAATAGCTACCATCATAGCTCCACTTTGGGAAATAAATGCAATGTTTCCTGCAGGAGGCATCATTTGTGAGAATGAGGAGTTCAATGGTGTGTGTGAATCAGTGGTACCTAAACTGTTTGGTCCAATAATGTTAATTCCATATTCTTCTCCAAGTGCAGTCAATTCCTCTTCTAACTTTGCACCTTCTTCACCTATTTCTTTAAATCCGGCACTGATTACTACCATATTTTCTACGCCGGCTTCTCCACAATCTTTTACAGATTCGTTTACGAAAACCGCAGGAATGGACATGATTACTAAATCGACCTTTTCCGGGATGTCTTTTATATTTTTATAGNNTTACCGGGTAAATTTTTCCTTTATATCCTCCAGAAATCATGTTGGCTACAATGATGTAACCTACTTTTCCTGGTGTGTCTGAAGCTCCGATTACAGCTACAGAATCAGGTTTAAATATCTTATTAAGATCTTTCATAACATAGTCTCCTAA
>DAII01000073.1:4284-4496 GCA_002496065.1 Methanobrevibacter sp. UBA586 | reverse complement strand
CGGAAATGAAGTATCTAAAAAAGCTGTAGGTTTTGCACGTCACGCTGGTCGTAAAACTGTAAAAGCTGAAGATATCAGATTAGCAACCAAAGCTTAATTATTTATTTACTTTTGATTTATTAAATTAGTAGAATACTTCTGTTTTACTTTTTTAAATCATTTTACCAACTTTTTATTTTTTTATAGTATTATCAGGACTTATTTTTTTTAAA
>DAII01000073.1:2181-4258 GCA_002496065.1 Methanobrevibacter sp. UBA586 | reverse complement strand
GTTCTCTAGAATTATTTCATTAATTACTAAATTTTTATTTTTAGCTTTGCTGAAAAATATATAAAAATTCAGAAGTATTTGTATTGAAAGTTTAATCTCTCTTATTTTTTAAACGAGATTATATTTAGTGATATATGATTATATTCAAGAATTAGTATATTATTCAAAATTGAATAATTATTCTGTAAATTAACGGTAGAAACCGTTGATTACAAAATATTATGATTCAAAATGAATTATAATATCTGCCGATGGATGGCAATGCCAGATGAAAAAGGAGGTATNNAAAATTTGAGACACCTGAAGAATTAGCTAACCAAGCTGAAGAAGCATTAGAAACTGCAAACAACACTGGAAAAGTAGCAAAAGGAACTAACGAAGTAACCAAACTCATCGAAAGAGGAGATGCAGAATTAGTAGTTATCGCTGAAGATGTACAACCTGAAGAAATCGTTGCACACATCCCTGTACTCGCTGATGAAAAAGAAATTCCTTACATTTACTTACCTACCAAAGAACAAGTTGGTGGAGCTGCAGGTTTAACTGTTGGAACTGCTTCTGCATGTATTGTAGATGCTGGAGACGCAAAAGCAGCTGTTGAAGAAATCGTCGAAAAAGTCGCTGAACTTAAAGATTAGATGTCTTAACGACATTTGTCTAATCAAACAGGTGATTAAAAATGGAAGAAGGAACTCCCGCAGAAGTCATTGAAGTTTTAAAAAGAACTGGTATGACTGGAGAGGTAATGCAAATCAAATGCAGAATCCTCGATGGAAGAGATAAGGGAAGAATTTTAACAAGAAACATTATGGGTCCTGTAAGAGAAGGCGACATTTTAATGTTACTTGATACAATTAGAGAAGCTAAGGAAATTAAAACTCCTTAATCCTNNCATAAGAAGGTGTAAGAACATGAGAACTTGTTCATTCTGTAATAAAGAAATCGAAGACGGAACTGGAAAAATGTATGTAAAAAGAGATGGTTCTATTTATTTCTTTTGCAGCAGTAAATGTGAAAAAAACATGATTAAACTTGGAAGAGTTCCAAGAAAAGTTAAATGGGTTAAAGAATGATTCAAAAAAGTTTTGTAATGATGAAACCAGACGCAGTTTCAAGACGTCTTATGGGTAAAATATTATCTCGTTTTGAAGAAAAAGGTCTTCAAATCATTGCTGTTAAATTAATGCAAATTGATGAGGAGTTAGCAAAAACTCATTATGGAGAACACGCGGATAAACCATTCTTTGAAGATTTAGTTACATATATCACTTCATCTCCATCATTAGCTATGGTAATCAAAGGTGAAGACGCTATTTCAACAATCAGAAAAATGGTTGGTGCAACAAATCCTTTAGAAGCAGATCTCGGTACTATCAGAGGAGATTTTGCTATGGATACTGGAAGAAACATTATTCATGCTTCAGATTCTCCAGATTCTGCTGAAAGAGAAATCAATCTTTTCTTTAATGAAGACGAAATTTGCGATTACTCAATCGTTGATAATATTTGGATTTATGAATAAATTATTTAATTTAAAATTTTATTATTAAGGATAACATGAAAATCAGGTCACCAATTGTATCAGTATTAGGGCATGTAGACCATGGTAAAACTACATTGTTAGATTATATTAGGGGAAGTACCATTGCTGACAAGGAAGCAGGGGGTATTACCCAGCATATTGGAGCTACAGAAATTCCTAATGATACTATTGAGGAAATCTGTGGTAATTTCATATCTAAATTGGCCATTAAGGATTTAATTCCAGGATTGTTCTTTATTGATACTCCTGGACACGCTGCGTTCACAAGTTTAAGAAAACGTGGTGGAGCATTGGCTGATTTGGCAGTTTTAATTGTGGATGTGAATGATGGTTTTAAACCACAAACATTTGAAGCATTAAACATTCTTAAATTATATAAAACTCCCTTCATTGTTGTTGCAAATAAAATTGATATGCTCTTTGGATGGGAACCTCATGAAGGTGCCTCATTTAAGGAAACATTTGAACAACAGGCTCCAAGTGTTAAACAGGATTTAGATACAAAGATTTATGAAATTGTAGGAATTCTACATA
>DAII01000073.1:0-2169 GCA_002496065.1 Methanobrevibacter sp. UBA586 | reverse complement strand
TCACAAATTTCCATTATTCCAATCAGTGCAAGAACTGGTGAAGGAATAATTGAGGTTTTGGCAATGCTTTTAGGACTTGCTCAAGAGTATTTAACTCAACAGCTTGAGATTCATGCAGAGGCTCCTGCTAAGGGAACAGTTCTAGAGGTTAAAGAAGAAACTGGATTAGGTATGACTGTTGATGCTATTATTTATGATGGTATTTTAAAAACCAATGATGAGATAGCATTGATGCTGTCAACTGATGATGTACTAATCACAAAAACAAGATCTATTTTGAAACCATTGCCTCTAGAAGAGATGAGAGATTCTAAAAGAAAATTCCAAAAGGTGGATGAGGTTGTTGCAGCTGCAGGTATTAAGATAGCTGCTCCTAACTTGGACAACGTCGTATCAGGTTCTCCTCTTAGGGTTTTAAATGATGAGAACGATGTTGAAAGTGAAATCCTAAAGGAAATTGAAGATATCACTATTGACACTGAAGATGAGGGAATTTTAGTTAAAGCGGACACATTAGGTTCTCTTGAAGCTATTGTGAAATTACTTAAGGAAATGAATATACCAATCAGATCTGCAGATATTGGAGATGTAAATCGTAGAGATATTATTAATTCTTCAATCGCTCACAAGGAAAATGAAGCTCACGGAGCTATTATAGCATTTAATGTTGGTGTTCATCCTAATTCTGAAAATGATTTAAATAATTCTGAAGTAAAACTATTCTCTGGTGATGTAATCTATCAGATTATAGAAGAGTATGAGGAATGGATTAAACAAAAAGAAGAAGACAAGAAGAAAGCTTTCTATAATGCAATCGTTAAACCGGCCAAGTTCATGTCTCTTCCTAAATTGGTTTTCCGTCAAAGCAAACCAGCAATTGTAGGTATCGAAGTATTGAGTGGAACCGTTAAACAAGGACAAAAACTAATTAATAAAAACGGTGAAACTGTAGGTACCATTGCCAGTATGGAGGATAAGGGCGAAACCTTGCCTGACATATCTAGAGGACAAAGAGTTGCTATGGCAATTAAGGATGCAATCGTTGGAAAACACTTTGAAGAGGGAGATGAACTATACGTTGATATTCCTGAAAAACATTATAAATTCATTGAAAGGGAATTTAAGGATAAATTAACTGAAGATGAATATGAAACATTATATGAATTTTTGGAAATCAAAAGGAAACAGGAGCCTGAATGGGGAAGCTTTGTNNGCTTTGGTCTTTTTGAATAATAAAATTTTATTGAAAAAATTAATGGAGGAAATAGCATGGTATACAAAGTAGTTGTATCTGATAAAGGTGAAAGCCACCAAATTGAAATCGAAGATGGTGTTCAAATTAATGGTTTAGTCATCGGTGATGAATTTGATGGTAGTGTTGTTGGATTAGATGGATACACTTTAAAAGTCACCGGTGGAAGTGACAAAAATGGATTCACTATGAAAAAAGATGTACCAGGTACCAGAAGAATAAGAAGCTTATTAAGCAGTGGTGTCGGTTACAATCCTAAAAGTGCTGGTGTAAAAAGAAGAAAAACAGTAAGAGGAAACACTATCGCTGATGATATCGTACAAGTTAATACTGTAGTTACTTCAGCTGGAAGCAAACCTATTGCTGAAATTCTCGGTTCTAATGATGAAGAGGAAGAATAGTCAATCTATTTTTTCTCATTTATTTTTATGTTGAATTTAAAATTTTAAAAAGGTGGTAATCTGTGAATGTACAGTCAGATGTTAACATAGGTTTAGTTGGTCATGTGGATCACGGTAAAACAACCCTTACCAAGGCATTATCTGGAATTTGGACTGATACTCACAGTGAAGAAACAAAAAGAGGTATTTCAATACGTTTGGGTTATGCGGACATTGAATTTAGGAAATGTCCTGAATGTGATGAACCTGAATGTTACACTACTTCTAAAACTTGTGAAAACTGTGGAACTGAAACCGAATTAGTTAAAAAAGTATCTTTTGTAGATGCTCCAGGGCACGAAACCCTTATGGCAACTATGTTATCTGGTGCTGCAATAATGGATGGAGCAGTTTTGGTTATAGCTGCAAACGAGGAATGTCCACAACCACAAACCAAAGAACATTTAATGGCACTTGATGTTATTGGTGTTAAAGATGTTATTGTAGTTCAAAATAAAATTGATATTGTTTCAAAGG
>DAII01000089.1:20876-21087 GCA_002496065.1 Methanobrevibacter sp. UBA586 | reverse complement strand
TTACGGCCCTTACCAGTTCCCTGAAAAACTAATTCCCTTAATGATTTCAAATGCACTTGAGGACAAACCTCTTCCTGTATATGGGGATGGAAAAAACATACGTGACTGGTTACATGTATATGATCACTGTACAGCTATTGATTTGGTGTTACATGATGGAAAACCAGGCGAAGTATATAATATTGGTGGAAACAATGAAAAAGAAAATATA
>DAII01000089.1:18577-20840 GCA_002496065.1 Methanobrevibacter sp. UBA586 | reverse complement strand
TAGGGTCATGATAAACGCTATGCAATTGATTCAACCAAAATTCAGGAAGAGCTTGGCTGGAAACCTAAATATACCTTTGAAACAGGAATCAGGGAAACCATTCAATGGTATCTGGATAATCAGGATTGGATGGAACAGGTAAAATCTGGTGAATATCAGGAGTATTATAAAAAAATGTATTTTGGATAATTGGGAGTTTTGCATGTCTTATCAAATTAGTGTTGTAATTCCGGTATACAATCAGGAAAATTATCTGAGGAAATGTTTGGACAGTATTGTAAACCAGTCTCTGGGCATTGAAAATATTGAGGTTATAGCTGTTAATGATAAGAGTACAGATAATTCCTTGGCTATCTTGAAAGAGTATGAGGCAAAATATCCTTCATTTAAAATAATAAATCATAATAAAAATCAAGGGGCTGGAAAGGCTAAAAATACGGGAGTTAAGAATATAACTTCTGATTATCTTACTTTTTTAGATAGTGACGATTTTTTGGATGAAAATGTTCTGGAAGAAAACTTAAACCTTATTAAGGATAATGATTGTGATTTGCTCTATTTCAACTGGGAAATTTATCCTGATGATGAAGATTCAATTCACAAACCCAAAATAAACGAAAACAGGGTTATCAAATCTGTGTCTGAATTTCCATCACTTATTTTTGCAACCTCCACAGGAAGTAAGATATTTAACAGAAATCTCTATGAATATGTGGATTTTAAGGAGACTTCCTATGATGANNACAATATTATGAGTGTTGAAGCTCTGTTAAACTCCAAAAGAATTTTTCTCTCTAAGGAGAAGGGTTATTATTATAGGAAAAACCCTGATTCCATTACTAATAAAATTACAATTAAAAAGGTTTTAGATTTAATAGTTTCAATCAGCGATCTCTTTAGTCTGTGTGAAACTTATCCTACAGATTGCAGATATATCAAGCTATTAATTTTAAAGTTCATTGAAAATGTTCTGTTCTGGTTTTACAATATGAACNNCAGATAATAGCTTCTCTGGAAGACGCTATTGGCAATATTTCTAAGGAGGACATTGATTTTTACAATGATATTTCCTCTAAAAATCTGGCTTTTGATGATGAAATATTAAATTTTAAAAATGGAGATTGCACCGACAAAGTGTATGGGGGATTGGCTAAGTTATATGTTGATACGGGCAATGGATTCAATGAAGATGAAACAATTGGCATTATTTATAATTTTAAAAAGGAAAATGAGCTATGTTTCAATCTGGATTCATTTGATAATATTAGGAAAGTTCGTTTTGATCCATTGGCAAATGACAGGGTAAAGGTAAGGATATTGGATATTGAAAGCGATTCCAAAAATATTACAATTAAATCAGCCAATTCAATTAACGGATTAAAAGACGAATATCAGTTTTTTGATACTTTTGACCCGATGTATATTATAAAGGGTAATTTTTCTGAAAGTTCTTATGTTAAAATTACATTTGACTTGGATATTTTGGATAATTCTCAATTAGGTGAATCATCTAACAAAAAAAGGGATTTGACAGGTAATATTAAATCCAAACTAAGAAAAATATTTTAAAATTTTATTATTCATTTATCTAGAAATAGTATTATTATTTTTTCAAAATTGAATCTTTATATATGTTATTTTCTCATTTTCTGCTACATTTATATACTTTAAATTTGTAATAATTAATAGTGTTTTGTATGGAAATGCATTTCCGTACTTTTGGAATTTATGGACGGGTGTTTAAATGTTAGAATTTTTAGCAGCATATTTACCATTATTAGGATTATTGATATTTGGTAATATTGAAAACTTAGTATTATCTTCTCAAGGGGTTGTAGCTGGTGCAAAACCATTAAGACTCTTTTTATTAAGTCTTCTTTGTGTAATCTTATGGTTAATTGTGGGTACATTCGGTACTCAATACGCGCTCCAATATTCAGATGTGATAGAGTTTATTGGCGGATTTGCTATCTTTGTCTTAGGTATTCAAGCAATGGTTGAATCTAAGAAAGATGTAAAAGAAGAAGAAGAGATTATTGAAGAATATGTAGAAGAGGAGAACAGGTGATAATATGGCTGGGGANNCCGATTATTATTGCTTGGAAACATTGAAAACTTAATTTTAGCATCCCAGGGTGTAGTTTTAGGTCTTAATCCTTTAGTCGTAGCTATTTTAAGTATTATTTTTGTAATTCTATGGTTTGCAATTGGTACGTTCGGTACTAGAGTTGCTATTAAATACGCTAATATTATAACTTTCATT
>DAII01000089.1:16559-18520 GCA_002496065.1 Methanobrevibacter sp. UBA586 | reverse complement strand
TGGAATTTAAAAACTTTTTTATATTTCTTTTTTCCCAGTAAATTTAATTAATATTATTATTTATAATTTTAAACATTATTTAATTAGGAATAATAGATTTTCATGAATTTTAAAAATAAATTATTTTCCAAGGCTCCTTATCTTTATATTTTAATGAAGACAGATAAGGAGGAAGCCAAATTGATATATGAGGGGTATAAGGAAATTAAAAATCAGAATTTATTTGATGAGGATTTCTACTTGGAAAATTATCCTGATACTGCTGTCATGGATCCCCTTCTACATTACTTATTCTTTGGATTTGAAGAGGGCAAAAAACCAAACAGAGAATTTGATGCAGCTTATTATTTAAGCAAGTATGATGTGGACATCAACCCACTAATTCATTTTGCCCTAATAGGCAATAAGAAGGGCTATAGCTTCAAACTAAAAAATAGGGATTTAAATGAATTTAGGGACAGTTCCAAAAAATCTATCCTTTTTGTTCTTCATGAAAAAATAAATAACTTGGGAGGAACAGGATTTACGGGTTTGGATATTATAAAATCATTGGATGAGCACTATCAAAAGTTTATCTTAACCTCTTCAGACCAAGACGTTGAACTATGGGAATACGGTTCAAAATTAAAAAAACTGGCTCACTGGAATGTTGGGTATTCAAATTTCTACTCGGCGATGAAATCAAACAAGGAGTACAAGTTCGTCTTCAATGACTTTGAAAAAAATTTATTCAATTCAGATTTGAAGGATATTTATTCTGAGGTTTTGTCAAAATTGGACATTGACCTAATTCATTTTAACCATTTAATCAATCATAGCTTTGACATTATTAACCTTGCCAAGGAAAATAACATTGAATATGTCATAAGCATACATGATTTTTATTACTGCTGTCCTTCAATTCATCTTCTTGATAAGAATTCAAATTTCTGCAATCTAGATTGTTGTGAAAACTGCATAATGGATAATGATGACGGTAGATTGGATGATATCGTTGAATTATGGCGGAAACNNATATTGGATGGGGCACATGCCACCATTTTTCCATCAGAATCTTCATTAGAAATTTATAAAAAATTTTATCCTCACTTAAATAACTTTAAGGTAATTGAACATGGAAGAAACATTGAAAAAATCAATATTCCTACTTCATTTCCAGAAAACAAAATTAAAATTCTTTTCCCAGGACTGATATCTCCACATAAGGGATCTCATTTAATTAATTCCATAAAGGAATTGGATAGGAAGAACAGATTGGAATTCCATTTTATGGGAGTGACAATTCCACAGCTTAAATGCGGTATCAACCATGGCCGTTATAACAGGGAAGACTTTGGAAAAATTGTAGATGAGATAAGGCCCAACTACATAGGATTGATGTCCGTTTGTCCTGAAACATATTCTCATACGTTAACTGAAAGTATAGGTGCAGGAATTCCAATTATAGCTACAGATTTGGGGGCTCAAAAGGAAAGGGTGGAAGAAAACGATATTGGATGGATTGTCAATCATAGAAATCCTGCAGATGCTTATAATACGATAATCAACATTTCCAAAGAGGATTATTATGATAAGGTCAAAAATATTTCAAATGTAAAATTAAAAACATTTGATGAAATGATTCGGGAATATGATGAGATTTACGAGGAGATAACATGAAAATAACTGTTGTGATTCCAACTTATAATGCGGGTGGGGGCCTTTACAATTTATTTGATTCCATTCGTGCTCAAACAATTGGTTTTGAGAATATTGAGGTAATCTTTGTAGATGACAATTCCTCCGATGAGAATACCTTGGCTATTTTGGATAGGTTGGATACCTTCGATAATGTTTCTGTTGTTTATCTGGATGATAATTCGGGGTTTCCAGGAAGAGGCCGTAATATAGGTCTTCAGAAGGCTCAAGGGGAGTTTGTCATATTTTCAGATCATGATGACAGCTACAATGAGGATGCATTT
>DAII01000089.1:12915-16543 GCA_002496065.1 Methanobrevibacter sp. UBA586 | reverse complement strand
CAAATTTCAACCAGATTAACAATGAAAAAAGCACCCATTTTAATTCCGGAATTAAAAAAAGAATATTTATAGACAATTTTAAGGATGATACAAGAATCTTTCAAATTCCTGCAGCTATCTGGACAAGATTATTCCGAAAAGACTTTTTAATAGATAATGATATTTCCTTTTTGGAGGGAATGCTTTGTGAGGATGTCTATGTGGCAACATTAGCTAATTTCAAGGCTAAAAATATTCTTTACCTGCCTAACTGCTATGCATACAATNNCATAAGGGATTCACAGGAGGACAAATCCACAATTCATTTAAGAAATAGAAAGTATGTGGAAGCTGTTTTGGATGGATATTTAAAGATTGCAGATTGGCTTGATGAAAATTATCCCGAATATGGGGAGGAAATATTCAAGAAACATCTAACATCCTGGCTTTATACAATTGTTTTAAGTGAAATAAGTGATGAAGATAGGTTAGATTTATTTAAAAAATCCCAGATAGTCTTTAAAAAGTACTATTGCGAGGACCCGTATTTTAAAGGTAATTACAATAATCTTGTAGAATATATTTTAAATGGGGATTTCTGGGACGCGGTAGCAGAATCAAGGGAAATTGCTAAGTATCAGGACAACATGAACCATAAGCCAAGTTTATTGAAAAGAATTAAAAATAAGATAAGTAGATAATATGAGTAAATATAAAATAACCGTTGTGATTCCAACTTATAATACAGGTGAAGGCCTTTACAATTTATTTGATTCCATTCGTACTCAGACAATTGGTTTTGAGAATATTGAAGTAATCTTTGTAGATGACAATTCACCGGACAGGAATACTTTGGCCATTTTAGATAATCTGGATAGCTTTGACAATGTTTCAGTGGTTTATCTAAAGGACAATTCAGGTTTCCCTGGAAGGGGTCGTAATATAGGTCTTCGCAAGGCTCAAGGGGAGTTTGTCATATTTTCAGATCATGATGACAGCTACAATGAGGATGCATTTAAAAAAATGTATGATGAGATTACTTTAAGGAATGCAGACTTGCTATTTACAAATTATTTTAGGGTTTTTCCAGATAAAAAGGATAAAGAAAAAACTATTTTCAATGGAGAGAATATTGAGATTGATGACATTGAAGATGATTTGAGACTGTTTTCATTATCTCCAAGTATATGGACAAAGCTATTTAGAAGAGATTTTTTAATTGAAAATAATATTTCATTTATAGAGGGAATGTTGGCTGAAGATTTGGAACTGTATATTCATTCAATATTGCTTTCTAGAAAAACCATTTATTGGGATGACTTCTACAGCTATAACTATTCCATAAGAGATAGTAATGAGGACAAATCCACCATTCATCTTAGAAACAAGCTGATTTTTTCCAAAATGATTGAGGGCTACTTCAAAACATACGATCTTCTTGAGAGATTGAACAGGATGGATTATTTTGATTTGATATTCAGGAAACACTTTGTCTATTTTTTAACAAGCCTGATTAAAAGCAACATCTCCGATGAGGATAAAAAGGNNTCCATTACTTAAAAAGGAATTTATGATTTCTCCTAATCTGGATGAAAAAATTTACAGTAGGTTAACAGGCTACTTGGCCGACGATAAATTCGATGAGGCAATTAAGGAAATTAACATTGTTAAAAATGTGCAAAGACTTAAAAACAAGGTAAAAGGATTTTTAAAATTAAACTAATCATTTTTATCTTAAACGCTAATAAATNNATGAATTATAAATAACTATTAACGATTAAATTAATTTTTGGTATTTTATGTTGGATAATAAACAATGGTTTAAAAATTTCTCTAAATATTCTTTTTTGTTAAAAGAACTGATTAAAAGGGATGTTAGTGGAAAATATAAGGACTCAACATTAGGATTATTATGGAGCTTCTTAAATCCACTTCTATCTATGATTGTTTTAACCATAGTATTCTCATTTATTTTTGGTAAGACAATTAAAAATTTCCCTGTTTATTTGTGNNGCGGTAAATTATTGTTTGATTTATTTGCAACTGCAACCACTGGAGCTATGAACTCCATTAAAGGAAATGCAGCTATTATTAAAAAGATTTATGTTCCAAAATACATGTTTTCGTTGGGAATAGTATGTTCGGAGTTTATTAATTTTTTAATATCTCTTGTCGTATTGGTTGCAGTAATGATAGTTACCAAGGCTCCATTTTACTGGTCATTAATTTATGCACCGATTCCAATATTTTTCCTGCTTGTGTTGATAATGGGAGTAGGATTGATATTGGCTACAGCTACAACTTTCTTTACTGATATTAAGTATTTGTATAGTGTTCTTACAATGCTTTTAGCTTATATGACTCCTATCTTTTATCCGATAGAGATTATTCCACCGCAGTTTTTAATTTTCTTCAAATTAAATCCTCTCTATGCGGCAGTAACATCATTTAGGGATATTGTACTTAACGGAACATTTCCAGGTACAATGACATTGTTATATTTAATTGTAACTTCAATCGTATCATTAATAATCGGTATTTTTGTATTTAGGAAGTACCAAAACAAGTTTATTTTCAATTTATAGGTGTATTTATGATTAGTCAGGTTAGATATCCAAGAAATATTGTTCAAGATAAATCTGAGGGTAGTGAATGGGTTGATTTAGACAATATTAAAATTGATGACTGGGAAGAGCTATCTAAATGCAATCTTAAATCACATCAAAAACCAGCTAGGCTATTTTTTTCAGATTTTGATTTTAACATACCTGAAAAGGCGGTTGTCACACAGATTATCGTCGAACATGATTTTTCTAAAGAGAATAGTGACAGGCTGATAGTAGTCAATCCACCTACTGTAAAGCTGGGATCTGTGGAAAAGAAATCTCATGTGGTGGCATCAATTTATCCGGCTAACAGAACTGTCGTTTTCAATGAAAATGAGTTCAATCTAACCAGTACCGATGTTAACAGCAAGGATTTCGGCATTGAAATGGCATTTCCAGAAAATATGTCTCAAAATGACGGAGACCTTTATATTGATTTTGTACGTATCAAGATAGTGTACGATTATCCAAGATATGTTCTATCAACCGGTGAGGCAAATCCTGATTTTCCAAGTGCAGAAAATCCATTACAAAAGAATGTGGGGGCCTTATTCCAGTATAATGTAACTTTCAGGAATGTCAATGGGTTAATAACTGATAAACAGGAGGTTAAACTGTCCATTCCTAAGGAATTCGAAATCGAGAGTGTTGGCTTCAAATCTCATAAGGTCAATAGACTTGACGCCGATGTGGTTGAGGTTTTTGAAGACGAGTTTGATGAGGAGAAGATGATTTGGTATCCGTCCGTTAGGGGAAAAAGCTTTGCAACACTGAAGCTAGTTCTGAAATGTCTTAAGGAGGGAACCTATTCAATCAATTCTTTCAACGAGTATACGGAGTATTCCAAGGATTTTTATGTAGAGGTTCACTCGAAAGATCATAAAGTGATAAGAAATAAGTTTGAAGGGGTCTCTACAAAATCAACTGTCGAAAAAGAGGAAGTCGATGAGGAACTTGACGTCATTGAAAAGGAGACAGCTATTAAGATAGACAACGTCTCTATGGAATTTGAACTGCCTCAGGAAAAAATCGATAATCTTAAG
>DAII01000089.1:10447-12890 GCA_002496065.1 Methanobrevibacter sp. UBA586 | reverse complement strand
TTGACAACGTATCATTTGAAATTAAAAAAGGTGAAAGGATTGGTGTCATTGGTTTTAACGGTGCAGGTAAAAGTACTCTTTTAAAGGTTCTTGCAGGAGTTTACACTCCAACCAAGGGTCATACTGAAGTTAATGGAAAGGTTGCTCCTCTTCTAGAACTTGGTGCAGGTTTTGACCATAACTACAGCGGTCGTGAAAACGTATTTTTAAATGGTTCAATTTTGGGGTACTCAAGAAAGTTCNNCTTGGGGAATTTATGGAAATTCCAATAAAGAACTACTCTTCAGGAATGAAAGCTAAATTGGGTTTTGCAGTAGCTACCATTGTCAATCCGGAAATATTGATTCTGGATGAGGTTTTATCCGTTGGGGATGTAAAATTCCAAAAGAAAAGCGGAGATAAAATAAAATCAATGATGGATAACGGGACCACTGTGTTGCTGGTATCACATTCCACATCAAAAATCAGAGAGCTATGCACACGTGCAACNNGGCTTGACAAGGGAAAACTGGTCATGGATGGAGATGTGGATTACGTTTGTGATGCATATATTGAGGCTGCTAAGATGGCATCTGAAGACGAACTTAAAGATTTAGAAATAGTGTAATCATGTCTTTAAAACATATTCTTTTTGGAACTATTTTTAACGAAATGTCCTCTTCCAAAATAGATGAAAAATTGGTATCCTTTGTAGTTGATGACAACAATTCATTTATATCTAATTTCAAATATGTTCAAGAGGAATTTGAAAAAAATGGGAATTTTAATTTCTTTTTTTTCAATAAAAACAATTTGTCCATTAAAAATCTGAAAAAACTATCAAAATCCAAATATATTTTTTTAAATGACAACTTTTTATCCATGGCCAACATGAAATTCAATCCTGATACAATCATAACTCAACTGTGGCACGCTCCAGGTGCATTCAAGAAGTTTGGAGCATCCAGCACCAATGATAAAAATGAAATTGATTTAATAAAAAGATCCAATGAAAAGGTAACATATCTGATAAACACCTCTGAAAACCTAGCTGATTTTTATGGTGAGGCATTTCAAATAGACAAATCCAAAATCAGGCCATTGGGGATTCCAAGAATGGATTTTTATTTCAAAAGTCATGGTAATTTAAGAGAGGAGTTCGAAAGGAAATATCCAGAATCTAGGGATAAGAAGATTGTATTGTATGCTCCCACCTTTAGAGACAATGAATATGACAATAACGTTTTCAACTATCTTGATTTGGATGAATTCAACAACCAGTTAGGTGAGGATTATATTTTGGCATTGAGACTTCATCCAAGGATTTCTGATTTTTATGGAGGTAGAATTGAGGGCAATGGCAGATTTATTGATGTTTCCGATGTTGAAAATGAACAGGAGCTGTTGCTTATATCCGACTTGTTGATTTCTGATTATTCATCCATAGCTATTGAGTTTGCAGCCCTGAACAAGCCTGTAATATTGTTTACATATGATTTTGATAACTACGTATCCTCTGATCGCGGTTTTTACTTTGATTTAAGGGAAACATCTCCGGGTGTTCTTGTAGATTCATCAGATGAATTAATCAGCTGCATCAAAAATGAAAGCTATAAAAGGGACAATTCAGAATTTTTAAAAAGTCAATTTGATAAAATAGATGGTGAATCATCTAAAAGGATAGTGGATTTAGTCTTAAATAATGAGGCCTTATTATGAGTATAGATGTTAGTGTTATTGTTCCTGTGTATAATTCCTCTCAATATATAGAGGAGACATTGAAATCTATCATTAATCAAGATTTTAACAGCTTTGAATTGGTTATAGTAAATGACGGATCGAAGGACAATTCATTGGAGATTATAAAAAATACTTTAAAGGATTCCAAAATCAGCCATAAGATAATAAGTCAGGACAACGGTGGAGTGAGTAACGCTCGAAATGTTGGAATTGAGAATGCCAACGGACGCTACATTGTTTTTGTGGATGATGATGACATCATAGCTGAAAATCATATTGGTTGCTTATTTGAGAATGCCCATAATAATGATGGAAGCTTTACTGAAATGCTTAAAATCACCGAAAATGGAGAAATAATCGATGGTCAGGAACTATTTTTAGCTATTGAAGACAAATCCACAATATCATCAAAAGATTTAATTAAACTGGAACTTCAGATGAAGATTCCATTCAGCTTCTGTCAGATAATGTATAAAAAGGAATTGATAAGAGAAAAGTTCAATGAGGATGCAATATATGGTGAGGATACTGAATTTGCTCTTAAGAATTTAATTAACATGAATCGCTTGGGAATCTGTCCGAAACCAACATATTTCTATAGGCAAAGAGAGAACTCATCAACGGGTAAAGCAAATTTCAAAAGATTCGAAGTTGTTGAAATTTTTGAAAACCTTGCAGATTATTACATGGAAAATGATTTGGATGACTTGGCGGTGCTGATTAA
>DAII01000089.1:0-10349 GCA_002496065.1 Methanobrevibacter sp. UBA586 | reverse complement strand
GGAAAGTAAATTTGGCTTCAAGATAAAATTATTCTTATTAAGTCCAAAGTTATATTATAAATCATGGAAAAGATTTAAGGATGGAATTGAATGAAAGTTTCTGTTGTAACACCTAACTTTAATGGTAAAGAATTCTTAAAGGACTACTTTGATTCTCTCAATGCTAATTCAAAGTTTATTGGAGAAGTCATAATGGTCGACAACGGATCAGATGATGGTAGTGTGGAATATATTAAGGACTATCCTAAGGATTTTGACTTCAAGCTAATTGAAAACAATGAAAATTTGGGTTTTGCAGAAGCTACAAATCAGGCTATTGAACAGGCAAGATATCCTTACATCTACTCCCTAAACAATGATGTTAAGCTGGAGGACAATACAATCGAGGAGCTATTGAAGCTAATGGAAACCGATGAAAAAATATTTTCACTTTCATCCAAAATGATTCAGATGGACAATCCGGATTTGATTGATGATGCCGGAGATGAATATACATTACTGGCCTATACTAAGAAAAGAGGGGATAACAGGCCGGTAAGTGAGTTTGATGAGGTTTCAGAAATCTTTTCAAGCTGTGCAGGGGCTGCACTTTACAGAAAAAGCATCATGGATGAAATAGGATTATTTGATGAAAATTTCTTTGCATATATGGAAGATGTTGACCTGTCATATAGGGCTAAAATCGTCGGATACAAAAACCTGTACTGCCCTACAGCTATTGTATATCATAAGGGAAGTGGAACTTCCGGAAGCAGATACAATGATTTTAAAATAAGGCTGGCAGCCAGAAATAATGTGTGGGTTGTCTATAAAAACCTTCCAATTCCCCAAAAGATTTTGAATATAGGATTTTTAATTTTGGGATTTTCAATAAAATATCTATTCTTCAAAAGAAAGGGACAGGGAGACATCTATCTTAAGGGAGTGAGGGAAGGTCTAAACAATAAGGATAAAGTTCAAAAGGTCAGATTCGAATCTAAAAATACTTTAAACTATTTTAAAATTGAGGGCCAACTAATTAAAAATACATTCAAACTCATCAAGTGATAACATGGATCTTTCAATTATTATTGTTAATTATAATACTTTTAGCCTTACAAGGGATACTATAAATTCCATCCTCAGATATTCCTCTCCATTTACAGTTGAAATCCTTGTTACAGACAATAAGTCTACTGATGATAGTTTGGAAAGACTTAAAAATTATTTTGAAGAAAAACCTGTTAAATTCATCGAATCCAAGGAAAACAGGGGTTTTGCTGCAGGANNCTGCAGGTAATAACCTAGCTATCAAACAATCAATGGGCAGATATATACTTCTTTTAAATTCAGACACTCTGGTTAAAGAAAATACCCTAGAAAATATTTACAATTACATGGAAATGCATCCCGATGTGGGGGCAGTAGGATGTAGGGTTGTTTTGGAAAATGGTGAACTTGATAAGGCATGTAAAAGGTCCTTTCCAAATTTGGCCAATACATTTTCCAGATTGTTCCATATAAAAACCAAAAACAACGNNGGATGATTTGGACGATGGAGGTATATATGAAATCGATTGTCTTACAGGAGCGTTCATGTTCATGAGAAGGGAGGCACTAAATGATTCTGGTCTTCTTGATGAAACATTCTTCATGTACGGTGAAGACATTGATTTGTGTTACAGAATCAAACAAAACGGATGGAAAATAGTCTATTATGGTGAATCTGAAATATTGCACTATAAGGGTGCCAGTAGTAAAAAACAAAAGTCCAAGTTAATTTATGAATTCTATAGGGCTATGTATATTTANNTATTATAAAAAGCATCTGTGGGATGATAACTCTATTTTCATGAATATTATAGTGGTATTTGGAATAGGGTTGCTATGCATTTCAAAATTATTTTTAAACCTGTTTAAAAGAAAAAATTAATTAAACATCAAATCAAAAATATTATTTGGAGTGTGTAGTATTTTATGATTAAACAGAATCAAAAGGCTTTTAATCTACTTTTAGTAATAATGGACATTCTTGTTGTTTGTCTTTCATTAGCCACTTCTTGGATATTACGTTTTAAAACTACATTATTTGGTCCCATTGGATGGCATTTGAGCCTGATCAATTATTTGGTTTTTCTTATACTAATTGTAATTCCAACATATCTAATACTATACTTTGCCTTTGGTTTGTATAAGCCATTTAGAACATACAAAACAATGTTTAAGGAAACCACTGGAATCATAAAGGTAAACATTGTTGCATTTATTGTTCTTGTAGCTGTTTTATTTATTATTAATCAACCTAACTTCTCCAGAATATTGCTGATGCTTTTAGCTATTACAGCCACATTCTTCGGTATTTGTGAGAGGTTTATTTTAAGAACTGCCTTGAAGCATATACGTGCAAACAATAAAAATCAAAAGCACATTCTTGTTGTTGGAGATAATGACCTTGCATTTAACTTTGCACGTAAGATTAACAACAATCCATATTTGGGATTTAAGATTAGTGGATTTTTAGGCCGTAGTGATAGGATAGGATTGGAAGTGGAAGGCAGTAAAATAATTGGCGGATTTACCGATTTGGATAGAATACTTGAGAAGCATGAATTCTNNATAGGGTTATTTTGGCCATTCCACTCAAATATTATTATAAACTAGACAGTCTTGTAGAAAGCTGTGAGAAGGTTGGAATAAAAGCTGAAATCATCCCAGATTACTATCAATATTTCCCAGCAAGACCATCCATTGACATGATTGAGGATTTACCTATTATCAATATTAGGTATGTTCCCTTAAATGACGCTTTCAATAAGGTGTTGAAGACACTTTCAGATTATATAATAGCAATTATAGCGATTATCATAACTTCTCCAATTATGATTTTCACTGCCATTGCAATCAAATTAACCTCAAAGGGACCTATCATATTTAAACAGGAAAGGATAGGTTTAAATGGAAAATCATTCATGATGTATAAGTTTAGAAGCATGAAGGTTCAGGATCCTGAAGAGGAAAAACAGGAGTGGACTACACGTGATGATCCTAGAAAAACAAAAATCGGAAATTTCATTAGAAAGACAAGCATTGATGAACTTCCTCAATTTTTCAATGTTTTAAAGGGAGATATGAGTGTTGTTGGTCCTAGACCTGAAAGGCCGTTTTTTGTCAATGAATTTAAAGAAAAAATCCCAAAATACATGATTAAACATCAAGTTAAACCTGGATTAACCGGTTGGGCACAAATACATGGTTGTAGAGGTAATACTTCTATTAAAAAACGTGTAGAATATGATATAGAGTATGTAGAGCATTGGCATATGGGTTTAGACTTAGGGATCATGATTAAGACCATTTTAAAGAAAAATCCTAATGCATATTAATTTTCTATTTTTTCAATATTACTCTTCAACTGCTCTGTCTCTTAGGATTTATATAGTGATGTAGCATATATTATAATTAATTAGTATCACGAGGGTTTGGTATGGACGATGAGATACGTGAAAAGTTTTACGAAAAAGTTAAACATATAATGACTGAAGATGAATTCGATAAAAGGTTGGAATCTTTAAAGAATGAAAACAAAGACATAAGCTTCATGGACGAGGAAAGCTGTGCATTGCAGATTGTAAGTGAATGCACACCAAATGAAGTTAAAGAGGAAAAGGCAAGGGAAGAAATCAATGACGAGGATCACTTTGTCAGAACCAGTATTGCTGATTTAACAGAAACAGATAAAAGCGACAATACAACAGCTATTTCTGGTAGGGTAATCTCTATTAGCAACCCTAAAGTTTTTAAAAGTAAAAACGGAAAAGAAGGCCAACTGTGTAACGTAGAGCTTGCAGACGATACAGGTTCTATTAGAGCAACATTCTGGAGTATCAACATTAAACTTCTTAAATTATTCAATGAAGGAGACATAATCCAAATTAACAATGTTGGCATAAGATATAACGATTACAGTGGAAAACTTGAAGCTAGTTTAAGAAATAATTCAACTATCAAAAAAATAGATGCAAATGAATATCCCGAATTCCCTACATATGAGGAAGAAATTACAAAAATCGGAGATATAGAACCGGATGATGAAACTGTAAATGTCATAGCAAGAATCACAAGAATTCCAAGTATAAGAACCTATGAAAAGAATGGAAAAGAAGGAAAAGTCACATCTCTAGAACTTAGAGATGATACAGGTGAAATATCCTACACACTTTGGAACAATAATGTTTATTTAATTAAGACATTGGGACTTGAAGATGAGGATACCGTTAAAATTTTAGCTGCACAGGTTCGTCAGGACCGTGATGGAAATCCTACATTGTCTCATTGGGATGGAAGAATAATAAAAGGAGATTTCGATGTCCCTGACTTCGCAAATGACATAACCAAAATTGCTGATGTTCAAGATGGTGAAGAGGTTAATATTTTAGGTGTTGTAACCAGAATCCAAGACATTAAAACATTTACCAGAAATGATGGTACTGAAGGCAAACTCAAATCTTTCGAAGTAACTGATGAAACCGGCTCTATTAAGGTAACTCTTTGGGGTGATGATACTGAAAAAGACATTACCAAAGGTGAAATCGTAAAAATCTTAGGAGGTAAAGTAAGATTTGATGAATATTATAAATCAGGATATTCTTTAAATACTTCTTTCAATACTCAAATAACTCTAAATCCGTCCACTATCTCTGAAGAGGATGAATTGATATTTGATGAAATAAGATCACAAATGCATCCTGTCAGTATTGGGGATCTTCAGGAATTTGATGATGACGGTGAGGAAGTCGATGTTGTTGGGAGAATAATATCCGTTTATGATAGTAATGAATTCCAAAGGGATGATGGATCTGTTGGATTAGTACGTTCTGTTGATTTTGCTGATGAAACTGGAGAAGTTAGACTTTCTATGTGGGGAGAGAAGGCAGAATATGAATTCGCTCCTGGTGAAGCATATAGAATTGAAAATGCCAGAACCAAACTGGGAATGCATGCTGTTGACTTAAATGTAGGTACCAGTTCAAGAATCATGAAATTGACTGAAGACGAAGAATTCTTATTGCCTTCATTTGAAACTTTGGAAAACATGATTTACACTACCAAAAGCATTGATGAAATTGATGACGATGAATTCGAAGAGGGTAGAATTCGTGTAATTGCAAAAGTTTTGGAAGTTAATGAACCTCGTGAATTTGAAAGACAGGACGGTGGAAAGGGAATAGTTAGAAATATTGAAATTGCTGATATGACTGGTAGTATGAAGCTAGTCTTATGGGATAACAATGCAGAACTAGATCTTGATGTTGGAGATGCAGGCAAGATTGAAAATCCAAGAGTTAGATACAATGATAACGATAATAGAATAGAATTACAAACAGGTAGAGCTACATCTATTTTAACCCCGTCTTATGATGAAAGTGCTATCTTGCCTTCAATGGAAGAATTGGCTGAATTAATTTACCAATCCAGAACCATTGGAACTTTACAGGAAGATGATGTTAATATTCGTGTAAGTGGTATCATTAGGGAACCTTCAAACAATAAGATTTTAATTACAAAATGTCCTCACTGTAATAATTCAATTGAAGAATTTGGTGAAGATGAATACATCTGTGATTATTGTGGAGAGGAAATCGATGAGCCTAAACATCTTTTAATGTTTCCGGCAAGAATTGAAGATGAGGACGGTGAAGAGATTCCAATAACATTCTTCAACAAATTAGCTGAAGAGTTACTTGGAATGACAACTGAAGATATTGTGGAACTTATTAATGAATATGATGATCCTGGAGTCTTGGAAGGAAAAATTGATGACTTGGAAGGATTGAATGTAGAAGTTATTGCTAATGTTAAATTTGATGAATATAATGAAGAAATGAGATTAAATCCTAAGAAGATTTTATCCAAAAGTTATTAGGTGATTATTATGGTGGAGTTAGAAGATTTGCCAAGTGTTGGTGAAAAAACAGCGGAAAAATTAAGAGATGCAGGTTTTGCAGACATGATGAGATTAGCTACTGCAACTGCAAAGGAATTATCAGTTAAAGCAGAAATTGGTGAAGGGGTTGCAGAAAAAGTTATTGAGGCAGCTCGTAAATCTGAAAAAATCGATTTTGAAACAGCATATGATGTTCTTGAAAGAAGAAAAGAAGTTGGACGTATTTCTGTTGGAAGTCAAGGATTCAATGAGTTAATCGGTGGTGGAATTGAAACCCAATCAATCACTGAAGTATTTGGTGAATTTGGATCAGGTAAAAGTCAAATTTCTCATGAGTTAGCTGTTACAGTACAACTTCCTGTTGAACAAGGAGGTCTTGGAGGTCAATGTGTATTTATTGATACTGAAAACACATTCCGTCCGGAAAGAATAGAACAAATTGCTGACGGCTTTGAATTAGAACATGAGGAAGTTTTACAAAATATTCACATTGCTCGTGCATTTAACTCTTCTCACCAAATTTTAATGGCGGAAAAAGTAAATGAACTCATTCAACAAGGAAATAACATTAAATTGGTTATTGTGGATTCCCTCATGGCTCATTTCAGAGCAGAATATGTTGGTCGTGAATCATTGGCTGTAAGACAACAAAAACTAAATCAACATTTACATGCACTTCAACAACTTGCTAATACTTACAACATTGCTGTATTTATTACAAACCAAGTTCAAGCTAAACCGGATTCCTTCTTTGGAAGCCCAACAAAAGCTATTGGTGGACACGTATTAGGACACGCTTCCACTTACAGAATCTGGCTTAAAAAAGGATTGGCAGGTAAAAGAATCGNNGTTGACAGTCCACACCTTCCTGAAGGTGAATGTGTATTTAAAATCACAAATGATGGTATTGTAGATTAATTCTACAATGTTTTTTTCTTTTTTTAAAATTTTTTATATTAGGAAATATATATTTTAGTAAATGAATGCAATTATAATCACTATTTTATCTATTACTATTCTAATTGCTTTAGGTTATTTTTTAAAAAAGATTGATTTGTTATCTGAAAAGGATGTAACTCCTTTAAATAATTTGGTAATGAATCTTTTAATGCCGTGCATGATTTTTTCAGCATTATATTCTGCTGATCTTCGTCTTCTACCTGAACTTGGAATACTGCCATTCATCCAAATGACCTCATCTTTCGTATGTGGGGCCTTGGTATATGTAATATTGAAAAGGCTTAAATTTGATGACATTAAGATGTGGACTATTATTATCACGGTTATGATTGCCAATACTGCATTTTTAGGTTATCCAGTCAATTTAGGCATTTTTGGCCATCCTGGATTTTTAAGAGCAATTTTTGCAGATTTGGGTACTTTAATCATTTTCCTAATCTTGTCCTTCGTTTTAATTCTTAAATTTGGAGGTAAGGTTTCAGTAGCTCTTAAAAAGATTATCCTATTTCCTGCATTGTGGGCGGTTATTCTGGGAATTCTTCTAAATTCATTTAATGTTCCTATTGGCCCTGTTTTGGATAAGGTCATATCCTATCTTGGTCAGGGTGCGATTCCTTTAATTATGATATCATTAGGTTTATCGATTCACTTAGAAGGTCTTTCTAAAAGCATCTCTATGATAGGATTTACATCAATTGTGAAACTTTTAATATTTCCATTAATTACATGTATAGTGGTTACTCTCTTGGCACTGAATGGTTTGGATTATAAGATTGCAATTATAGAGGCTGCAATGCCATCGGGTATGTTGTCCTTGCTANNTTGACTTCCGACTGCATCTTGGCAAATACGTTAATTTCCTTGGTGACTTTACCTATAATAATTAGTTTAATTTAAAGTTTTTTTAGTCATTCCTAATAATATTTTTCTATTAACCTAAATTAGCTTTATTCACTTTAATTTTATTTTTTGAGCCATTTTAAGCAATGGTTTATTTTATGTTATATATACTTTACTCCAAGTTTTTTTTAGAAAGGTTTATAAGTGTGTGCTTACCACATATACTATTATATCTAAAATTTTAGAAAATTTAATCTGTTTTTTATATCAATTTTAGATAAAATGTCACAACTTGTACAAGGTGAATTAAAATGGCAGAAAATAATAACGAAGAATTAAGAATCGGTGTTTACGTTTGCCACTGTGGTGTAAACGTTGGTGGAGTCGTAAACTGTCCTGAAGTAGCTGAATACGCAAGAAGTTTACCTAATGTTGTAGTTGCAAAAGACTACAAATACATGTGTTCTGACCCAGGTCAATTATTAATCCAAGAAGATATTAAAGAACACAACTTAAACAGAGTTGTTGTAGCAGCTTGTTCCCCTCGTCTTCACGAACCTACTTTCCGTAGATGTGTAGAAGAAGCAGGATTAAACAAATTCTTATTTGAATTTGCTAACTTAAGAGAACAAGACTCTTGGGTACACATGGCTGAACCAGAAGCAGCTACAGAAAAAGCAAAAGACTTAACTCGTATGGCAGTAGCTAAAGCAAGATTATTAGAACCATTAGAAGCAACCAAAGTAGGAGTAGACAACAAAGCTCTTGTTATTGGTGGTGGAGTAACTGGTATTCAATCTGCATTAGATTTAGCTGATATGGGATTCCAAACCTACATGGTAGAAAGAAACCCAACCATCGGTGGAAGAATGGGACAATTAGATAAAACTTTCCCAACACTTGACTGTTCAATGTGTATTCTCGCACCAAAAATGGTAGATACTGCAAAACACGAAAATATCGAGTTAATCACTTACGCAGAAGTAAAAACCGTTGACGGTTACATTGGAAACTTTACCGTAGGCGTAGAGATAAAACCAAGATACATCGATGAAGAGTTATGTGTAGGATGTGGATCCTGTGTAGAAGTATGTCCTATTGAAATACCAAACTACTACGACGAAGGTATTGGTATGGTAAAAGCAGCATACATCCCATTCCCACAAGCTGTACCATTATGTGCAACTATCGACAAAAACTACTGTATCGAATGTATGTTATGTGACCAAATCTGTGAACGTGGAGCTGTAGATCACAAACAAGAACCAGAAACCATCGAATTAAAAGTTGGTACCATTATTGCAGCAACTGGATACGACCCATACGATCCTAGTGAAATTTACCAATACGGATACGGTCGTTACAGCAATGTAATTACTGGTATGGAAATTGAAAGAATGATTAACGCATCAGGTCCTACTGAAGGTCATGTAATCAGACCATCTGACGGTAAAACCCCTAAACGTGTTGCATTCATCCACTGTGTAGGTTCCAGAGATGAGCAAATCGGTAAACCTTACTGTTCAAGAGTATGTTGTATGTACTCCCTCAAAAACGCACAATTATGTGTTGACCACGAACCTGATACCGACGTAACCTGTTACTACATGGATATTCGTGCATTCGGTAAAGGATTCGAAGAGTTCTACAAAACCTCACAAGAAAAATACGGTATTGAATTTGTAAGAGGTAAACCAGCTCAAATCATGGAAAACGACGACGGAACTTTAACCATCAGAGCAGAAGACACCTTACTCGGAAAAGTAACTGAATTCGATTACGATTTAGTTGTTTTAGCTGTTGGTCTCGAAAACCCTGCTGGTTCCAACGAATTAAGACAAACCTTAGGTCTTTCCAGATCTGGTGACGGATTCTACATGGAAGCTCACCCTAAACTCAGACCTGTTGATACCTTAACCGACGGTGTATACGTTGCTGGTGTAGCACAAGGTCCTAAAGATATTCCAGATTCAGTAGCTCAAGGATCTGCAGCAGCATCCAGAGCAGCTATCCCAATGTCTAAAGGAGAAGTAGAAATCGAACCTATTGTTGCTCGTACTGACGACTTAGTATGTGGTGCATGTGAAGTATGTGTAGAATTATGTCCATATGGAGCTATCTCCATTGTTGGTGAAGAAGGTAACGACCACGCAGAAATTAACGTTGCATTATGTAAAGGATGCGGTACCTGTGTAGGTGCATGTCCATCTGGTGCAATGGATCAACAACACTTCAAAACCGAGCAAATTATGGCACAAATCAGTGCTGCTCTTGAAGAAATTGGTAAANNGTAAATAGATTTGAAGATTTATTCTTCATTTCTTTTTTTTATTTTTTAGTAATATTTTTTTTATTTAATCATTCCTCTTTTTTAAAATTATTCGCATATTTCATAAAAATAATCATAACATCATGAGATTTTATCTTTATACACTAATTTTCACCTTATTTTATGTGGATTAATTATTCACCTATTGCTCCAGTTATAGATTATCGACAATTCAACTTTAGTTCCTTTTAATAGAAATTCCATCTCAAAAGCAAAAGTCTCATCAAAATAAGGACTGTCAGGAGTGGCTGGCCGGTGCTTCAATTTGGTTATCTGATTTTCCTTAAATTTATCAAT
>DAII01000012.1:2444-2568 GCA_002496065.1 Methanobrevibacter sp. UBA586 | reverse complement strand
AACCCCTAAAGGATACTTTGAAAATTATTTTTCTGTAGATAATATGGGAGATGCAAATGTTGCAGTTGACTATTTTTGGAATATGATATTGGCTAACACTCTGGATAGTCAAGAATATAATAAA
>DAII01000012.1:1663-2439 GCA_002496065.1 Methanobrevibacter sp. UBA586 | reverse complement strand
TAGTGATAAAATTAATGCAGAAATTACAATTAAGCCAACTGAAGAAGGTGAGTACCGGTTACTCGTATTTATTTTAAAAGATAAAATCATATCTGCTCAAATGTCAAAAAATGAGGGAGAGATTCAAAATTATTGTCATAACAGTGTTTTGGTAGGAACTTTGACTTCAATAACTGGTGAAGAAATTGTACTTTCCAATTCTTCAAAAGCCATTTCTTTAAATGGTTACCTTCCATCTGATGTAGATTCGTCAAATCTAAGACTTTTGATAGTTTTGGAACATAATGTTGCATCCCTTAATTACTCTAATGATTGTTGGTACGCCGACAATTGCATGTCTGTTTCTTTAGGGAATACTATTGGAAATGGAATGATTGAAAATATTAATATTGGAGAAAACATAGGAATTTAAACTGATATGAAACGTTATAGTTATTTATATTTTTTATTCTTGTTGACCCTACTAGGGTGTAACAATGAAGAACCTTTAGAGATTTTTGACGAAAACAATTTGAAAATTGGGGAGATAGCTTGTGAACTTGAAAACCAATATTCTGTTGTGTCTCGTTCATATTACGATCTAGATAATTCAAAAAAATCATATTTTGCCAAGTGGCATACTGGGGATCAAATTGCTGTAAACTTTGATGGTTCCAATGATGTAAAATGTTTTAATCTTGTAAAAGGAGAAGACACCCCGTACGCTATTTTTTCTGGACCGATACCGATAACTTCAAAAAAAATGGTAGCGGTCTATCCTTTTGACATTTATAAGG
>DAII01000012.1:0-1564 GCA_002496065.1 Methanobrevibacter sp. UBA586 | reverse complement strand
AGTAACGGTTGTGGGAAGAGGTTTATTAAGGAATGTAACAATTAGTTCTGTTGATGGATATGGCATGAGTGGGAACGGTCGAATCACGATAGATGAAAATAATATTCCCGCACTTTCTTTTGAAGACAACAATACAAAATTAACAGTAAGCATCGGCTCTTTNNTTGATATTTATCTTCCCATACCGGCTAGAAGGTATGAGAAGGGGCTCAATTTGGAATTTGAATTTGATGGGGGTATAGAGAAGAGAGAATTGATTGGACCTTTGGTTTTTGAGAGATCCATTTTAAGGCCGGTTAATTCTTGTTTTATAAATGTAGACTTCAATCAAAATAATTTCTCAATTAAGGATAACGAAATCTGGTATAAATCCAGTGATGAACAGAGGGTATACAATGAATCTGCATTCGGCAGTTCAATTCTTTCTAATTCTTTCTTAGGCGATTATGATTTGAGTGTAGTAACGACAAGCTCCGCTATTGTAAAAATAGGTGGTGAATTATTTGAATCCCCTGAGTCTATCACAGATATCAAACTTCCAAGTTCTGTTCANNAGAACCTCCATAAAAAGATTTGATGCCCCAATTAATTTAAAAACAATTGGAACAGATGCTTTTTATCAGTGTAAGCAGTTAACCCACATAGTTCTTAATGAAGGACTTGAATCAATCGGAATGGAAGCGTTTGGGGATTGCCCGTACCTTACATCTGTTTTTATCCCAAAAACTGTAAAATTAATAGGCGCTTACTCGTTTAAAAAAAGTACACGTTTTTTAGATCATTGGGACGGTGAATGTCCACTTATTGATGAAGACNNCGCTGTATTCAAATTCTGCTTATGGGTATGTTTCAGAAATTCCCGAGAATATTGAAATAGTGGCGGGATGTAATTTAATAGAGTATTCTATCCCGAATAAAGCGTTATATACCCAAAATTATTCTTTAGACGGGTTAAGTAAATTAAAAAAATTAATCGTTCATGAAAAATTTATAAGTTTTGGTCTTGATGTATTTTCATTACCTTCACTGGAGACAATAATATGTTATGCTAATACCCCTCCAACATTTGATGCCAATGAAAAATTTGAATCAAAAAGTTTGAAGGAAATTAAAGTTCTGNNTAAGAACGCGGAAGGTTGGAAGGAATTTTCAGACATAATTGTAGCAATTTAATTTTTGGTTTATAATGAGCATTATTAAGATAAATTTGTAAGTTTTAATTCCCAGCCCTTACAAGGCTCCCCTCCCATTGTTAATTTTTGTAAATTAATACTTTCTTTCATTTCTGATTCGTAACTTTGTAGGTGAGAGTTGTTATACTTATAGTTACTCTTAAACCTGTGATAATGTTTNNNCCTGCAACCTTTTGAGGATGCCATCGTGGGACGACATGAAGATGCTATCCGCAAAGAGACCGACCTGACCCAGGCATCCGGCTCTCTGACCGACTTCGCTAATGCCCACCGCTATTTCGGGCTCCACCGTCAGCCCGATGGCTCATGGATTTTCCGCGAATGGGCACCTAACGCCACATCCATCACCCTGATTGGCGACTTCTCGCAGT
>DAII01000064.1:17172-17727 GCA_002496065.1 Methanobrevibacter sp. UBA586 | reverse complement strand
GTTTGATGGGTACCTTGATACCTATGGGTCCTGGTCTGGCAGCTCTGGGATCTGGAGACATTAATCTGCTGGCAAACTCTTTGACAGTAGCTTTCAACACAACAATTGTAGGTATAGGTAGTGGTGCTTTATGTTATGTTCTCTCAAAGATTAGAAGAAGATGGTATGACAATTACATTTCAGATTTGGATGCANNCAAACAGTGATTTTCATGGTTAGAAAAAAACAGAGAAGACGCAGAAATAATCAAGAAGAAGATCCTATGGCTGGAACAAGCAATTTAGTAGATGCAATGCTTGTAATTGCAGTGGGATTTTTAATTTTTGTTGTCATGAGTTGGAATATGCAAAGTGTAATATTTTCTGACATGTCTCAGGATGAAAAACAAAGCGTAATGGAAAAAATGAAACAGGTATCAGAAGTTGATCAGGGTCAAGAGTTAAATGAAACGCCGGACACAAGTGAAAGCTCAGGTCAGGGTTTCACTGAAATGGGTAAAGTTTATAAAGATCCGTCGACGGGTAAGCTGATTATGGTGGAGGGATAATTTTCTTT
>DAII01000064.1:2588-17025 GCA_002496065.1 Methanobrevibacter sp. UBA586 | reverse complement strand
AAATCAATATAATTTTATATAGTTGTAATGTCAATATATTAATGTATTATTTAATTTTTATAAATTAAATTTTACATAATTTTGAGGTGTAATGATGAAGAGCTATATCAAATTTTTATCTATTCTCTCACTGCTTATTATATTGAGTTTAGGTGCAGTTTCCGCATCTGGTGATGTTGCAGTAGAGAATGATGGGAGTTCAGATGTTGCTGTAGCTTCAATAGCTAATGTGTATGTAGTTACTGAAGATAATTATGATGATTATTTTGGATCAACTGGGCTATTAAGTCCGGTAAATAATGGAGATACAGTAAAATTGTCTGGTAATTTTACAAATAAAAATTTTGTAATTGATAAAAACATAACTGTTACTGGAGATAATTCAGTAATCAATCAAGGTACAGTAAAGCTTCTATCTGGGGCTTCTGGTTCGACTATTTCTAATTTAAAAATAATTAATAAAGAAATATCCGATAAACAGGGTATTTTCTTAGATGGGGCATCAAACTGTTTATTGTTAAACAATGATATTTTTTGCAGTGGAACAAGTTCTTTCACCATTGCTTTAAATCCTGGATCAAATTATAATGTAATTTCTGATAACATTCTAAAAGCAGGTAATGTTGTCCTTGGGGGTACTACAAAGGCAAGTTCATGCATGGTATTGGGTAGTTCACATTATAATACAATAAAAAATAACTACTTGGAAATATATGATGCAAATGGAATTTATTTCTCAGCTTATGGTAGTGGTTCCTTTAATGGTGGAAAATGTAATAATAATATAATTTATAACAATACAGTCAAATGTTTGATTATTCCTACTTCTTGGTGTTATGGAATTCAACTGATGGGTACCAATAACATAGTAGATTCCAATACTGTTATAGGAACTTATAGGGGAATCTCTACTGGAGGTAATGACAGAATAATTAACAATAAAGTTATAAATTTAACTGGTATAAATTTTGCAACTGGTGAACAAAGTGGAGGGGAATATGCAATAATAGCAGGAGCCAATTCCAATATTACAAACAATAGCATAGTTAATTCTTTTGTTGTAGATGCTGCTATTGCTGCTTACGATAATACTATTGTAATGGATAATACTGTTGAAATTAAACAAGGAACGGGTATTGGTGTTCAAGCTAATGCTAATAATGTTAAAGTAATTAACAATGACATTAGTACTGTTTCCGGTGCTGTTATTTCTCAAGAAGGAAAATACAATGGATTGGTTGTAAGAGGAAATAATCTAACTTCCAGTACAGGTATCGGAGTATATGCAACTAAAACATCCAGAACCAAATATCCTACTAATATTACAATAACCAGTAATAAAATTTCCACAGGAAATGCAGTAGCAATCAATGCACAATATGCAGATGAAAATACTTATTATATTAATTATAACACTATTGAAGGTTCTTCAAAGATAATTACTCCAAATGGAGAATCAGTTCAGACAGATGATTTTGATTTCACTGATAATGTTTATAATGTAACTCCTGAAAATTATCATACATTCTTCGATGAGAATGGAAATTTCATTAATATTAACGTTAATGATGGAGACACATTAAATTTCATTGGGGAATTTAATAACATAATTCCAAAATTAACATTGTCTTTAAAAATTGTAGGTAATGNNAATTTACAATAACCTCTAATTTTGTCTGGTTGGAAAATTTGACTTTTATTAACAATAATTCATGGGCTATTTATGCCGAAGATACAAACAAGTTAATGATTTTGAATAATAACATTTCTGTCACTGATAAAAGTGCAGCATATGCTATCTATTTATATGGTGTATCAAATGCAACTATTAAAAATTCCAATTTATACTCTTCTGGGGATTATTTAACTTATACTGTTTTAGCTTTCCTAATTGAGGATTCAATAATTGAAAACAACACCATTCTAACTAATGGATCTGGTGAAGTTCATGCCTATGAACCAACTAAATGTATAGATGGTGTGCACATGATTAAAGAAATTTATAGGACTTACGGTATCTTGCTTATTGAGTCTTCCAATAATCAGGTTAATTCTAATAATGTCACTGTAACTTCTAAATTAAACACTCCACAGCCTAAAATTAATGGTACTTTTTCCACCAACTCTCTTGTAGGTATTGATGCTTGCTTTGATTGTAATGACAATGTATTTTATGGCAATAATGTTTGGGTTTATGGTAATGATAACTATATGTATGGTATGGGTGCTCTTGGTGCTCAAACTAATACTGGAAGTGAGTTTTCAGAGAACAATGAATTTACCAATAACTGCATTGTAATTGATGGAAAACATATGGGTACAGGTTTAATATTAGGTTATCACACTAATAATAATTCAATAAGTGGAAATAACATATCTGTTTCTGCTGATGACAGTGCATATGGAATAACTTTAGAATATGCAAAAGATTCAAATGTTATTAAAAATAACGTAGATTTGAAATCCGATATTTCATATGTTATTGAAATGTTTGAAGGGGACAATAATGTAATTTCTAAAAATTACCTAACTTCAAATGGAACTTATGGAATGGGTATTGGAGGATATAACTCTAATAACAATAATATCATTGATAACACTATTGTCGTGAATAACGGTGGCGAAAAAGAGGTTAACGCAAGTAGTCATGTGGATGCTTTAGGTGTTACCAATGTAGGTGTATTCTTTGTAGCAGCATCAACTGAAAATTTCATTGACAGCAATGATATTACTACAAACAAAGGTTATGCGGTAAATATCACAGGTCTTTCAAATAATGTTGTAACAAACAATTATTTAAAAGGAGAAAATGTTAGTGGAAATAAAGCTGTATTAGGGGCAAGTGGAAACACTGTCGAAAACAATCAGGGTTCTGAATTAATTTTAACAAATGGAACATTCAATAATTTCTTTGATGAAAATGGTGTATTGAGAGATAACATAACTGCTACAGGATTAATTTTTGTAGGGGAATTTGCTAATGTTTCAAGCAATGTCATTGTGATTAACCGTCCAATTTACTTATCNNTCCTCAGATAATGCAATTTTAAATAATATTCGTTTTAAAATTCTTGGAAACGCCACTGGAACTGTAATAAACGGATTTACATTTATAACAAATCTTGGAAATGTGGCTGAAATTAGTGCAGACAATGTTTCATTTATAAATAATGATGTCAACGCTTATTTAGCACAGGGTAAAGATAATATTTTAATCAATGCTTCAAATGTTGAGGCCATTATAATAAAAGACAATAATATTAGTATAAATGGTAAAACTAATGCTTCTACTATTAATGGAATTATTAATCTTCAAAATGCTGGTAAATCATTAGCTGCAAATAATAAAATTAATGCAAATATTCCTTCTTCTGCTACTGTTTATGGTCCGGCACCGGATTACAAACCATCCTATGCAAGCTATATCATTCAGGTATCTGGAAAAGATAATTCTATTGTAGAGAATGACATAACATTTAATCATAGCTGTGTAGTAGGTTCTTATGATTCAATGTATGCTATTGTATCTAACGGAGCCAATTCTACAGTGTCTAGAAACTCAATAAAAGGAAATGGTAATAATTATATTTATGGTATTACTGCAGACGGTAAAAACGTAGAAATAAATGCAAACAATATTACTTTAACTAGTAATAATTGTGCAAACGGTATTTCATTAAATGATCCGTTTGAAGGTAGTATTTCAAATAATATAGTTAACATAACCAGTAAATCTGTTGCCTATGGAACCAATGATTATATGGGTGGAGACATTAATGCGGTTTATGATAGTAACAAATTCATCCTATCATCCAATTCAGTATATGGTATGGAATTAATGGGCTATGATGAAACTGTTATCAACAATGAAATTTATGCAAACGGTAATTTCACAATGGGAATAGCTGCTTTCTTATTTGAAGGTAATTTAAATATTTCAAACAATAAGGTTGTTGTTAATGGTTCTGGCTTAGGCACTCCAACCAGTGGAGATGTTATTCAATCTGCAAATGTTGGAATTTATGCAACCGGTGATATAGATAGTACTGTAATTAGTGGAAATGAGATTATAGCTAATATTCCATCAACTTCATGGGATAAGAATTCAGCAGCATTAATTTCAAAAGTGGATAATGCTAATATAGAATCTAACAAGATTAATGTAACTGTTTCAAATCGTGTTGGTGATTATGATTCTATTTATGGAGCTAAGATAAGTGGAGATGGAGTACTATTCAACAATAACAATGTGAGTGTTGTTGGTAAAAATTACACATATGGTCTAAAAGTATCTGGTGATGGATTTACAATAGATTCAAATAAAATTAATGTAATTGGTGAAAACAACTATGCTAATGGTATTTCAATCGAAACACCATTTAAAGGAATAGTAAGCAACAATTTAATTAATTCAACTGCAATCAGTGCGGCTTATGGTATTGTGTCCTCTACATGGGGATCCACTACTGTGGAATCTGATTATGTAAATAACTCTGTAACTGTTGATGCAAAAACTTCATATGGTATGGAATTAATGGGAACAACAGAAAATGCTTACAATAATACAATCATTGCTAATGGTGAATACGCTATGGGTATAGCAACTTCCACACCATCTGTTGAAATTAAAAATAATTATATAGTTTCTAATGGAACAGGAAAAACCAATGCAACTACTATTGACATGTTTGGAGCAACTAATGAAGGTATTTTATTATTCGGTAATGCTACTGGTGCTACCATTGTTGGAAATAATGTAACAACCACAGGAAAATATGCTGTAAATGTTTTAAAGAACAAGAACAATATTTCTTCCGTTAAAAATAATTACTTGCTTTCTGATGAGTTTGTGGGAGATCTTGCTGTAAATAACATTGATGGAAATGTTTCTGACAATATTCCTCTTCCTAAAAATACATTAATTGGAAATGATGTTGTAAAATATTATAAGAATGGCACTCAATATACTGTTACTGTTTTAGATTATTTGGGAAATCCTTTACCTAATCAAAAAGTTGTTGTGTCTCTTGACGGTAAATCTTTCAGTAATCTTAAGTATACTATTGTAACCGATAGCAATGGTGTCGCTACTTTGCCTATCAATCTTGCTCCTGGTAATTATAATATTACTGCGATTCTTGGTGATGAATCAGTTAAGAATACCATTACTGTTTTACCTATGACTTACAGTTTGTCTGCTAAAGATATTGATATGGTCTTTAAGGACGGTACTCAATATACTGCAACTCTTGTTGATGGTAGCGGTAATCCTGTATGTGGCGAAACTGTTAGCATTACTATCAGTAGTTCCAAATGGAAAAATCCTGTAACCTATAACAAGGTTACTGATTCTGATGGTGTTGTTAGCCTGCCAATCAACTTGGCTCCAGGTACTTATAGTATCACTGCAAAATATGGCAGTCAATCTGTAACTACCACAGTCACTGTTTTAAATTCAGCATATAAAATCGAGTCTAGCGATTTAATTAAATACTATAAGAATGGTACTCAGTACACTGTTAGCGTAAAAGATTTAAACGGCAATGCTGTTGTTGGTAAAACTGTAAAAATAAGTCTTTCAAGTCCTAACTGGAAATCTCCAGCGATTTATAATGTAATCACTGATTCCAATGGTGTTGCAACATTATCTATCAATCTGGTAGCGGGATCATACACAGTTTCCGCCCAAGTAGGAGACAATATAGTTAAAAGTTCAATCAATGTTCTACCTATATTAACCAGTGAAGATTTGACCAAACCTGTCAACCAGCCAGCTAGTTTGTCTGCAAAACTCGTAGATGGTCAAGGAAAAGCTGTATCCGGTAAAATCGTAAGCTTCACAGTCAAAACAAAAACATACAACATGAAAACCGATGCTAATGGTATTGCAAAATTACCTATTAACCTAGCTGTCGGAAACTGGAACATCCAAATAACCGATCCGGTATCTGGAGCAAAAACCACAGCTAAAGTTATAGTAACCAAACCAATAGCATAAATAAAAAAATTTTAATCATATAATTGGAGATTTGTACCTCCAATTCTTTTTTCTTTTTTCAAAATCACTTTATTGAATTTCATATAATTTAATTAAAGTTATCATTAATTTAATCAACATTATTTTAATAATCTTTAAATATATGCTTCTTTATTCTTATTATTTTAATCAGCAAGATAAAACATGATAATAAGGTTCGCCAATTGTATATGAGAAATAGTTTATATTATAGAATAAGAGGGAGGTATAATCCTCTTATTCCAGAATGTTCTTTTTTTAATTTTCTATGGCATCTTTAACTTTATCGAAGAATCCTTTTTTAGGTTTTTTAATTTCATCTCCACTTACTTCAGCGAATTCTTCAAGAAGTTTTCTTTGTTTGCTATTGATTTTTTGAGGTATTACTACGTTAACTGTAACATATAGGTTTCCACGAGAGCCTCTTCTTAAAGTAGGCATTCCTTGACCTCTAAGTTTGAATACAGTATCACTTTGGGTTCCAGCTGGAATTTCAAACTCCAATTCTTTACCTTCAATTGTAGGTATTGTCACTTCATCACCTAAAGTTGCCTGTGGGAAACTGATGTGTTTGGTGTAATGGAGATCTTTTCCTTCTCTGGCAAAGTTTTTATCTTCCTTAATATGTATGCTGACTATTAAATCTCCGTTTAGTCCAGGTTCATCTCCACAGTTACCTTCTCCTCCTACTCTTAAGCGGTCTCCTTCATCAACACCTGCAGGAATATCTATTGTTATTGTTTTTGTTTCACGTGTTTTTCCTTTTCCTTTACAATCAGGACAAGGATCTGTAATTATTTTTCCAGTTCCACCACAATCTCNNGTTCATCATCTGTCCTAGAATAGTGTTGCTCACTTGCTTGACTTGTCCGGTACCATTACAAGTAGGACAAATTTGAGGTTCTACTCCTGGCTTGGATCTACTTCCGTTACAGGTTGGACAAAGTTGTTCCTGTCTGATTTTGATTTCTTTTTCGCAACCTTCAAAAGCTTCCTTTAATGTGATTTGTATTTCAGTATAGATGTCTGACCCTCTTTCAGGTCCCGCAGGTCCTCTTCCAAATCCATGACGACCTCCACTGCCACCTCCAAAACCAAACATTTCAAATATATTTCCTAAATCGAAATTCATTCCCATTCCTTGGAATATATCCTCAAAGTTTACATTTTGATAGAAATCTTCAGCACTGAATCCATCCATGCCTGCATGACCAAACTGATCATATCTTTGACGTTTTTCTGAATCTGATAAGACAGCGTAAGCTTCACTTATTTCTTTGAATTTTTCAGACGCATCTTCCTCTTCACTAACATCAGGATGGTATTTCATAGCTAGTTTACGATATGCCTTCTTAATTTCCTTTTCATCTGCACCTTTATCAACTCCAAGGACTTCATAATAATCTCGCTTGTCTGCCATTTAGCCACCTTAATTATAGTAATTAAATAAAAAAAATAAATTGTTTTAAACATTTTATTCTTGCTTGTTAGTTTTGTTGATTCTGATTATTAACCTATGGGAATAAAATGTTTTTTTAAACAATTTATATTTATTCGTCTTTTACTTTGTAGTCTGCATCGATTGTATCGTCATCGTTGTCATCATTTGGTGCTTGGCCAGCTCCAGCATTAGGATCTTGTCCTGCAGCTTGTTGTTGAGCAGCTTCTGCTTGTTGATAGATTTTAGCACCAATTTCTTGAACAGCTTTGGTTAAAGCTTCTGTTTTTTCTTTGATTTGAGTAATGTCATCTCCAGCTACAACTTCTCTTAAATCTTTTACAAGATCTTCAATGTTAGCTTTGTCATCAGAACTTACTTGATCTTTTAAGTCTTCCAAGGTTTTCTCAGCAGTGTAAATCATGGAGTCTGCATCGTTTCTAACTTGAATTTCTTCTTGTTTAGCCTTATCGGCTTCTGCGTTCATTTCAGCTTCTTTTACTTTTTGTTCGATTTCTTCATCGGATAATTTTGTTGAAGAAGTGATTGTGATAGCTTGTTCTTTTCCAGTTCCTTTATCTTTAGCAGATACATTAATAATACCGTTTGCATCAATATCGAAGGTAACTTCAATTTGAGGAACTCCTCTTGGTGCAGGTGGTATACCTACTAATTGGAATCTTCCAAGACTGGTGTTGTCTGCAGCCATTGGTCTTTCACCTTGTAATACGTTAATATCTACGGAAGGCTGATTGTCTGCTGCAGTTGAGAAGATTTGACTTTTCTTGGTTGGAATTGTTGTGTTTCTATCGATTAATGTGGTTGATACTCCTCCGAGAGTTTCAATACCTAATGATAATGGAGTTACATCTAAAAGAACTAAGTCCTTAATTTCTCCGGCTAATACTCCACCTTGGATGGATGCACCCATGGATACACATTCCATTGGATCAATTCCTCTTTCGATTGGTTTTCCAATGAAGTTTTCTACGTATTTTTGCACGATTGGCATTCTGGTAGGTCCACCGACAAGAATGATTTTGTCAATGTCATTTTTACTCATTTTAGCATCGTCTAATGCTTGTTGCATTGGACTTCCTGATTTTTTAACGATGTCATCCACTAACTCTTCCAATTTGGCTCTGGTAAGGGTGATGATTAAGTTTTTAGGTGCTCCATCACTACCCATTGCAATAAATGGTAAGTTTACTTCAGTGGTTAATACTGTGGATAATTCTATTTTTGCCTTTTCAGCAGCCTCTCTTAATCTTTGTACTGCTTGATCATTATCCATGAGGTTAATGCCGTTTTCTTTTTCGAATTCACTAGCTAGGTAGTTAAGAATTGCATTATCCATATCTGTACCACCGAGTTGGGTGTCTCCGCTGGTAGATTTTACTTCAAATACTCCTCCACCGAATTCCATGATGGTTACATCTAAGGTTCCTCCACCTAAATCGTATACCATGATGTTTAAGTCATCGTCATCCTGTTTGTCAATACCGTATGCGAGACTTGCTGCGGTTGGTTCGTTTACAAGTCTTACTACATCCAATCCTGCAATGGTTCCTGCATCCTTGGTTGCGGTTCTTTGGTTGTCATCAAAGTATGCAGGTACGGTAATTACTGCCTTTTCAACAGGTTCTCCTAAAAATGCTTCTGCATCCTTTTTAATTTTTTGTAAGATAAAAGCGGAAATTTCTTGTGGGGAGTATTCCTTACCGTTTACTTTTACTTTTCTGTCAGTTCCCATACTTCTTTTGATTGCACTGATTGTGTTTTCAGGGTTTGTAACAGCTTGTCTTCTAGCTGGTTCACCTACAAGCATTTGTCCGTCATCAGTAAATGCAACATAACTTGGGAATGCCTTACCGTATTGGCTTGCTCCTTCTGCGGAAGGAATTACTGTTGGTTTTCCTCCTACAAGAACGGATGCTGCGGAGTTACTTGTACCTAAATCAATACCTATAATTTTTTCTTTTTTTGAATCTGCCATACTATCACCTATTTATTTTTTACAAACTTTAACTTTAGAATATTTAATAACTTTATCTTTAAGAGTGTATCCTTTCATTAATTCTTGGATAATGTATCCGTTTTCTATTTCTTCATCAGCTTCAACCATAAGAGCCTCATGCTTGAACGGATCGAACTTTTCTCCTTTTGTAGGGATTTCTTCCAAGCCCTCTTTCTTAAGAGCGTCTTTTAATTTATTATTGATTAATTCGATTCCTTCTTTTAGCTCTTCATAGTTTGAAGAGTTTTCCAAAGCCCTTCCTAAATCTTCATAACTATCCAATATATTTTTTATTAGATTTTCATTAGCGTATTTGATAATTTCCTTGTTTTGTTTTTCATTTATCTTTTTGAAATTTTCAAAGTCTGCTTGAAGTCTTTGGCTGTATGATACATATTCGTTGGTTTTTTCTTCCTGTTTTTCAAGATTTTCTTCAAGTTCTGCTATTTTTTCATTTAACTTAGCGATTTCATTCGAAGGTTCTTCACAGGAAGTTTCTTCATCAGAAAGATTTTGATCTTCCTCTTCTATTTTTTCTTCTTTATCACTAGCCATTTGTTCACCTACAAAAGTTTTTATTATATGATAAATTTTAGTAAATCTCTTAATAGTCGTTGTTTCGAGAATTGTTTGTTTTGGTTCCTTTATTTACTTGGATTTGGGGAATTTATGGACATATAGGAAAATGGTTTAACAACGACTATTTTTAAGAGTTTTTATTTCAACCAAATATTAAAGTAACCAAAGGTTATCTTTCTCGTATATTATATTATAGTAACCAAAGGTTATATAAAGGTTTCGATATAATGTATAAATATGAAAGATATTGCTGAAAATAAAAAATCTTCTAAAAAATCTCTTGATAACGTTTCTCCAAAGAGAAGAGGAATTGAAGTTAATAAGAATATCAATCCTGATGTAGAAGATATTGATGTTGAAGATATCTTTGATGTAATGGGTTGTAAAACACGTAGGGATATTATTAATCTATTGAAAGACGAACCGATGTTTGTAAGTGAAATATCCAATGAACTGAACATAGGTCAAAAGGCTATCATAGCTCACTTGAGAGCAATGGAAGAGATGGGAATTCTAAACTCTTCCTATAAAAAAATCATGAGAGGAAGACCAAGAAAATATTATGATTTGCATCATGATGTAACAATCAATGTAATCGTCAATAAGATTGGTTTTGATTTATCTGTTCCTGAGGATATGTTATTAACTCCACAATTGCCATCTGGAGATGAATGGTCTAAATTGCTTGAAATCGAGAAAAAAATTGATAATGGGCAATTAGAAGCAATAGAAGAACTTAAAAATCAAATAAGATTATACAGTAATCTTAAAGAAAGAGCAGAATATATTCTTGAAAGAACTTTGAAAAATAGATGATTTTCTATTTTTCATAAATTTTTTTTTAAATTAATTTTTAACCTTTGCAACTACTGCTTGTCCTACGGAAACTGATCCGTCACCGCTGCAGCTGTTTTTATGCTGGATAAAGTCAAATCCATTTTTGGTTATGTAATCCTTACAGGTCTTGCTGATGGCTTCATTTTANNTCCTGTGACTCCTATGGTATTCACATTTCCAGCATTTTGAATGGCAAGTTCAGACAAACCTTTTGCCAAGGCAATCTGGGCTCCTGCAGCAATGTCTCTTTTTGATTCTCCCTTCAGATAATTCTCCACCACATCCTTTAAAATTTTGGAGGTATTCAACTTGTTGTCTTCAATCTCAAAATCAATTGCTGTTGGATTTGGAGAGCCATAGGCCACACTTTCAAGTTTCATGGAACATTCTCCTTCATAGGTTCTCTCACCACAGATGTCTAGTGCAACTGCAACGGAATCCAAAACACGGCCTGTACTTGAGCTTAATCCAACATTTAAATTGGAATCCATTTGCTTTAAAACCATCTCCACTTCCTTTTCACCATATTTGAATAGGTGGGCGTAGTTCTCTTTTAGGATATTTTCCAATTCATCCCTTTCGTACTGGCTTGAAAGAATGCTTGCAAGCATACGTGCTGGATATTTGGTTGCTTGGTCTCCTCCAGGCATTTTATGGGCTTCGAGACTTGCAAGTCTTTTGTAGCTTTCAATGTCACTGTATAGGATTTCCCCACCCCAGCTGGTGTTGTCGTCACCGTATCCAACACCGTCTGCAGCTATTACAATGGCCTCTCCACATTCATTATCATTCATCAGACTTACTGCATGGGCATAATGGTGTTGAACCTGCAGTAACAGGGCATCATACTTTTCACTAAACTCACGTGCTAACCTTGTTGTAAAGAAATTTGGGTGCAGGTCACATGCAATTACATCATAGGTATTGATTTTTAAAATGTTTTCCAAGTGGTCAATTGCGGTTTTCAGGAATTCCAATGTCTTGAACTTGTTTGTATTTCCAATGTGCTGTGATGGATAGATTAAATCCTTGGTTGCTATTGAGAATGTCACATCAAGTTCTGGGCCCAATGAGAGTACATCATAATTATTGATGTCATATATTGGAGCTATTCTGACTGGTGTTGGGGTATAACCACGAGATCTTCTGATAAATGACAGCTCATCATTTCTAAACCTTACAACTGAATCGTCACAACGGTTTAAANNCTTCCTGTTGTGAATAAGACTGTAATCGGCTATGTCTAGGTTTATGATTTCATCGGAATCAATCATCATGGGTTCTCCTGGAATGTTTGCTGATGTCATTACCAGTGTGTCGCTTTTGCTTTCATCAAACAGGAGATAATGCATTGGAGAGTATGGAAGCATAACTCCAATAGTATGAAGTCCTCCGGTCAAATTGGTTGGGAAAGGATAATTTTCATTTGATTTGATTACAACTATTGGTCTTTCACGAGATTTTAATGTGTTTTTTTCGTTTTCTGAAAGTTCCCCATATTTTTCGACAGTTTCAAGATCTCTACTCATGACTGCAAAGGCCTGGTTTGGACGATTCAAACGGTTTCTCAATGTTTGTATGGCCTCTTCGTCATATGCATCAACAACCAAATGAGTTCCGCCAATTCCCTTTATAGCTATTATTTTTCCTTTGCCCAGTTCCTTCGCTGCCTTTTTAATTGGATTGTCGGTTTCCACTTTTTTGGAATCCTTAAAAAGCATCATTTCAGGTCCGCATTCCTCACAGCAAATGGCTTCTCCATGGTAACGCCTGTCCATAGGGTTTTTATACTCTTCCAGACATTCATCACAAAGTGGAAACTCATCCATGGTAGTATTGATTCTATCATAGGGAACACTGTCAATCACGGTAAAGCGAGGTCCGCAATCGGTACATGCGTTAAATGGATATCTGTAACGTCTGTCATTTGGATTTCGTATTTCCTCAAGACACTTGTCACAGATGCTCATGTCAGGTGGAATTACGGAAACTCCATTGGAATAGTCATCACTTTCCAGTATGACAAAATCATCAAAAGCAGTATTGGTGGTTTTTTCAGTTTTTATGGAATTGATGCTAGCTATTGGTGGAAGTTCATTTAACAGACGTTTCTTGAACTCATCAAATTTGGAATCTATATTTATCTCTACAATGTTTCCTAAATTACGAACATTTCCTTTAATGCCCATATCTNNCCTATAGACAAAGGGTCTAAAACCCACTCCTTGCACAATTCCTTCAACTAATAATTTTTGACCTTCCATTAGTTATTATATAAAAATATTTGATTTATTAACTTTTCCAAAAATCATGTGGCTTTTTTACCTATTACTTTAAATTTAATAAAATACTATAATGGTTACTATGAAGGAAATTTTGGAAGACTTTAAGAATGGTAAAATTTCAATTGAGGAATGTGAAAAACAACTTAAAGCCAATAATATTTTGGAATNNAATTTGATAATATAGCTAATTTTGATGAATCCAGATCAAATAGGGCAGGATTTCCAGAGGCGGTTTATGCCGAAAGCAAATCATATCATGATTTGGTGCTGATAATCGAAAATTACTTTAAAAATTCCGACAGGAATCTCATTATAACAAGATTGTCAAATGAAAGATTTGAAAGATTAAGGGACGATTTGAGCTATTTGCTTAATGATGGGGTTATTTTTGATTATAACAGGTCTGCAAGGATATTGGTTTTAAGAACTCAANNCTTCCGATTCCTTTGCTAAAATAGGAATAATAACTGCTGGAACTTCAGATATTGCCGTTGCTGAAGAGGCTAAGGTAATTGTAGAGGAAGGTGGTTGTGAGGCATATACTGCATATGATGTGGGTGTTGCAGGAATTCATAGATTATTTCCAGTAATTGCAGATATGATTAGGGAAGAGGTCAAAGTCCTTATTGTATGTGCCGGAATGGAAGGGGCACTTCCAACGGTGATTGCAGGACTTGTGGACATTCCTATAATCGGTGTTCCGACTTCTGTTGGTTATGGTGTTGGAAAAGATGGATTTGTAGCTCTGAATTCAATGCTTCAGTCATGCGCTCCAGGTATTGCAGTTGTAAATATCGATAACGGCTTTGGTGCGGCCATTTTTGCACTTACAATAATTAGTAGTTGTCATGAAGTTTGAGAATTTTAACAGTCAAAGGCATCCTATAGATGAAGTGGCCACTTTAATTTATGATGTGGACTTTAGAACATTTGATGGAATCTATAGAAATAAAATCGACGCTATTGGCGACATATCCAAAAGTCTTTTAAGGTACGGTGATGATAATCTCTATGTTATTCTGGATAATGATGAGATTATTGGAATAATTATTATATGGAGTAGAAAGAAACCTTCATTTATTCACTCACTTTCAGAGTTTACTTCTTTTAAACTGCTAGCTATTGACATTTTAGATTACTTTGTACTTTCTGATGTTGATAATGATGATTTGTATATAGCTGAACTTGCCATTTCTAATAAAGTTCGAGGAAAAGGAATTGGAAGCAAGATTATAGAAATGGTAATCGGAGAGGCTAGAAAAAAA
>DAII01000064.1:0-2583 GCA_002496065.1 Methanobrevibacter sp. UBA586 | reverse complement strand
TAAAATGCAAAAAGGCTTTATGAAAAATTGGGATTTAAGGTTTTCAATAAAAAAGAGTTTTTAAAAAGAGGAATGTATAATATGGAATATGATTTGGAAAAAGAAAAATGATTATTTTCTTCTTCTTTCAAATTCTTCAAAGATTTCTTCAATGGAAACTCCCTGATAAACACAGTTTAATAGTGTAAAAAATAATAAATCTACAGATTCATAAACCAGATTTTCTTTATTTTTAGTAGCTATTATTACTTCTCCAGTTTCCTCAGCTATTTTTTCAAGAATTTTATCCTCAGCTTTTTTATCACTGTCCTGCATGATGTTGGAGGTATATGAGTCAATTGGATTGTCTCTTCTTGATTCAAGAACTTCGTAAACTGCTCTTATAATTTCATCTGACATTTTAATCCTCTTTATAATGTTGATCCTTGATAGTTTCGGTGAGAGCTATTAAAGGGTGCTGATCATCATCGATAATCTCAATATCTTCAAAGGTGTGAATTCCTGCATCATCTGCAGTTCTTTCCATTCCAAGTTTGATGTCCTNNCGACTTTTTCACATCCTAATTTCTTAGAAGCGACTGACCTGTGATGACCGTCAACAAGAATCCATCTGTCCCCAGTCTTGACAACAATGGCAGGTTCAGCTAAACCTCTTTTAAGTTCATAGGTTCTTCCTTCTAATTCATCAGCATAAACTCTATCCTGTGTTGGTCTGAGTTTGTCAGTATCTACTTTCATGTGTTTTAAAGTAGTTTTAATTCCATATAACTGTTCTAAAGTGTTTTTAAAGTATTCAACTTTATTTGGAGTTGATCTTTCAATATGGGAACGAACCATATCTGTGTTTGTAATGATTCCAACCAATTTGCCTTCCCTATTAATGACAGGCATTCTGGAAATACCTCTTCTAAACATTACTCTGGAAGCATCATTAATAGACAGTTCCTCATTGGCTACTACTAATTCTGTAGTCATTAAATCCTTTACTTGGTCTGCCCAATCCTTAAGCAGTATATCAAATGAGGTTACAATACCAACCAAAATTTCATTTTCATCAACCACAGGATAACTGTTATGGTTACTTTCTTTCATTATTCGAATTACATCTTCAGTAGGGGTTGATGGACTTACGCTAATAACATTTTTTGTCATATAATCTTTCACAAAAGATTTCTTTTTTGCCATTTTTTTCACTCTCTGCTTATTCGATGTTTTCTTTTAATAATTTAACGGTTTCACTAGGGTCTGCTTTTCCACGGGTTATTCTCATTACCTGTCCTACAAGGAAGTTTAAGGATGCTGCTTGACCTTCGAGATAATCTTCAACGGCCTTTGGATTTTGTTCAATAGCTTCTTTTACAGCAGCTAATACTTCATCGTCTCCAGCAACACCAATCAATCCTAATTCCTCAGCAATTTCCTTTGGAGATTTGTCATTGTTTGGCATTTGTTCAATTACTCTTTGACCTGCTTTAGTGGTAATTTCATTGTTGGATAGGAGGTTTAGGAATTCAACAAGGTGTTCTACGGTAATTCCACTTTCACCATAGGTTAATTTGTTATATGACAATATTCTTTTAAGTTCATCTCTCATCCATTTTGCCGCAAATTTGGAGTCAACTTGGCTTGCAACTTCTTCAAACGCAATAGCTAAATCCAATTCTGANNGAAGTTAATACTTTAGCTGTTTCCTCATCAACATCATAATCTTCAACGAATCTTTTTACCTTATTGTGAGGTGCTTCAGGCATTGTTTCAAGAATTTCATCAATTTTGTCCTGAGAGATTTCCATTGGTGGTAAATCAGGATCTGGAATAAATCTGTAATCGTCAGCATCTTCTTTCAATCTCATTCCAACGGTAATCATTTGGGATTCAAGGTAAGCACGAGTTTCCTGTTTGATTTCAGCTCCTCTTTTCATGAGATTTTTTTGTCTTACAAGTTCGAATTTTAAAGCTCTGTAAGCTCCTTTGATGGAGTTAACGTTTTTCATTTCCACTCTGTTTCCGCCTTCAATGGAGATATTTACATCAGCTCTCATGGTACCTTCACCACGGGCTCCTCCACTGTACTGGAGAACACGGATCAATTCATTTAAAAAACTTCTAGCTTCCTNNGGTCACGATTTCAACTAAAGGAATTCCGGAACGGTTGAAGTTTACGATACCTCTGTCTGGTTTGTATTGACCTGGATCTTCTTCTACGTGAATTTCTCTGATTCTAATTCCATTCAATTCCCCTTCGTATCCGATAGGAACTGAGGTTCTCTGATATCCTGATGGCAAATCAGGGTAATCGTAATGTTTTCTCATGAAGTAAGTGAATCCTTGATCGATTTTACAGTTGAGCATCAAGGNNTCCAAAGCCTTTTCGTTAGTTGGATGAGGTTTTGCACCAGGTTGATTTAAACATACTGGGCAGATATTTGAGTTTTCAGGAGCCTCTTTATAATTTGTTGGGCAATCACAAAATAATTTGGAATCTGTTTCTAATTGTACGTGGATTTCAAGCCCACATTTCATATTTACACTAATAATAATTCCTCCAGTAATTTTAGAAAATTATATAAATAAATTTTAATA
>DAII01000109.1:8678-10745 GCA_002496065.1 Methanobrevibacter sp. UBA586 | reverse complement strand
GGGCAACAATTGGAAAGCGTGTATTCATTGACCATGGTATGGGCATTGTTATTGGGGAAACCGCAGAGGTCGGTGACGATGTTTTGATTTATCAGGGTGTAATTCTAGGGGGAACAACCACAAACAAAGGTAAGAGACACCCTACAGTCGGCAAAGGCGTAAGTNNCGGAGCCAAGGTAATGGGTAACATTACCATAGGTGATTATTCTAAAATAGGTACTGGAGCGGTTGTTCTTAAGGATGTGCCTTCAAACTCCACCTGTGTAGGGGTTCCTGGAAGAATAGTCAAGAGAAAAGGTAAACCATCCAAAAAGGTTGACTTGGAACATGGAAAATTACCTGATCCTATTGCAGATATTATTAAAGCTATTCAAAAGCATCAAAAGTTAAACGATCAGCAAATCAGGATTTTATATGAAAAAAACAAACTATGCATAGTTAATGAAAATGAAGAACTATGTATAGTGAATGAAATGGAAGAAGTAGGAGATGAGGAAGAATGAAACCACCTTGTGAAATTGTTGTATGGTATGTGATACCTGCAATACGATCTGAGCTTGCAAAGGACTTGCTTGCATTAGGAATGAAACAAAAACAGGTATCTGAACTGATGGACATTACTCAACCTGCCGTTTCCCAGTATATCACTGACAAAAGAGGAAACGGGGTTAAGTTAAATGACAATGTTCGTGAAATGATAGTGGAGTTTGCCCGTGAACTGGCTGATGGAACAGCTAAAAAGGCAGACATAATCGGAAGAACCTGTGCTATCTGCAAAAAAATAGAGACAAAAGACGTTTTGAACCAGCTAGGAATAAAACAGGAAGAGCTTGGTGAAGATTGTCAGGCTTGTATGGGCAGTGAAGTTACTCATTAATTGATTTTAAGTAAGATATTTATATAATAATATTCTTATTTTTAATTATATTATTTTTTTTACTTTTTTGAGGTATTTTATGGAAGTTTATTCAACTTTAATCCGTGATAAACAGGATTTGAAAACAATTAATGAAAAACGTATTAACATGTTTGTTTGCGGACCTACAGTTTATGATGATGCTCATATTGGTCATGGTAGAACTTACATAGCTTTTGATACAATCAAGAGATATTTGGAACATATTGGTTATGCAGTTTTCTATCTTCAAAACATTACAGACATTGATGACAAGATTATAAATCGTGCAAAGGAAACAAATCAGTCATCATTTGATATAGCTAGAAAATATGAAAAAAGATACATTGAAGACATGCATAAATTAAATGTGGATGGAGTTAATTTATTCGCAAGAGCAACTGATCATATTGCAGAAATATTAGACCAAATTGAAAGATTAATAGAGTTAGGTTATGCATATGAAACAGAGGACGGAGTGTACTTTGAAATAGCTAAGTTCCCAGAATTCGGAAAGCTTGCAAACAGAAAGGTTNNAGAAAAGTCCAAATGATTTTGCCCTTTGGAAGAAGAGGGAAGGCGTGGACGAACCTACATGGCCTTCACCATGGGGAGAAGGAAGACCTGGCTGGCATATTGAAGATACTGCAATCACAGAATACTATTTCGGTCCACAATATGACATTCATGGTGGAGGACTTGACTTGATATTTCCTCACCACGAGGCTGAAATCACCCAGATGGAAGCAGTTTCAGGAAAGGCCCCTATGGTTGAATTCTGGCTCCACACAGGATTTCTTAATGTAGACGGGGAGAAAATGTCAAAATCCCTCAACAACTTCATTACAATCAGGGATCTTCTTGAAGAGGTTGATGCTGAAACATTCAGGTTCTTCGTATTGTCCACCCACTACAGAAGCCCTATTGACTTTTCAAAGGACAATCTCCATCAGGCAGGAGCTACATTGAGAAGTATAAGAAACTACTATGGAAGAATAAGCGAAAGGGCAGAGGGAGAAGAGGATACTGGATTTGTAGAGGAGTTTTCCAAAAAATTCTATGCTGCAATGGACAATGATTTCCACACTCCAAAGGCTATCGCATCAATATTCAACCTGATTAGGGCAACAGATTTCGATAATCTTACCCCGGAAGAGGCAATGGCTGTTAAT
>DAII01000109.1:6464-8602 GCA_002496065.1 Methanobrevibacter sp. UBA586 | reverse complement strand
AAACCAGAAACAGTACGAATTGTCTGATAAAATAAGAGATAACCTCAATGAATTGGGTTATGAAATTAATGATTAGATCTTTTTTAAAAAAAGTTTATGAAATGATTTTATAATAAATCATTTCCTATTTTTTCTATTTCTTCAATTGCACTTGCTAATTGGTCGTTTTCTCCTTTGCCCATTGCTCCACGTGCAACTACGGTGTCGATTACTTCCATTCCCATGTATCCGAATGGCATATTTTTCATTGATTCTATGTATCCGTCAAATGCTTCTGTTGGATTTGCTTGGGTGTAGATTTGAACAACTTTTGTTCCTTCAAGGGACTTGTCTGGGTTTTGTGATACTTGATAGAATCTGTCAATCAGGGTTTTTGCCTGTGCTGTCATCTGACCGTAGTAGATCGGTGATGAGAATATGAAAAGGTCAGCTTCCATCATTTCGGTAACGACTTTGTTTAGGTCATCATTCTGTACACAAGGACCTGTCTGACATTTTTGGCATGCTTCACAGTAGTTCATGTCAAGCTCATCAAGGTAATAAATCTTCTTGTCACCTTCAAGTTTTTCAACAAGTTCGTTTACTAAAATATCACAGTTTCCTTCTTTTCTAGGACTTCCTACAATTGCTATAGTTTTCATGTTTTTCCTCCTGTTATTTAACTTTCACTTTCTTTATTAGTATCTTATCTTATTTAAAGGGAAAANNTTATATATTAAAAATAACAATTGTTATATATCTGACTTTTATGTTTTGGATAATATTACAAATTAAATAATAAATATTGTTATAATAGGTGATTATTAATGATTAACGAAAAAAACTATAAATTATCAACTTTAGGAGTACACGCCGGCCAAGAAGAACCTGATCCTGTAACTGGAGCAAGGGCAGTTCCAATTTACCAGACATCATCATATGTGTTCAAGGACAGTGATGAAGCCGCAAGAAGATTCGNNATCAAGACTTACAAATCCTACAAATGATGCCTTCGAAGCAAGAATAGCTGCAGTGGAAGGAGGAAACTCCGCAATATCAACATCAAGCGGACTTGCTGCAATTACTTATGCGATATTGAACCTCACATTCCCTGGAGATGAAATAGTCTCTGCCGACAACTTGTATGGTGGAACCTACCAGCTATTTGACTACACATTGAGAGATTTGGGAAGGAAAGTAGTGTTTGTGGATTCCCAGGACCTTCAGGCATTTGAGGATGCCATAACAGACAAGACAAAAGCAATATATGTTGAATCAATAGGAAACCCAAAGCTGGATGTCCCAGACTTTGAAAAGCTTGCAGAAATTGCACACAGCCATGACATTCCACTGATTGTGGACAATACTGTTGGAGTGGGACTTGTAAGGCCTTTGGATCATGGTGCTGACATCATTGCAGCCTCAGCAACAAAATACGTAGGAGGCCATGGAACAGCAGTTGGAGGATACATTGTTGATTCTGGAAAGTTCAACTGGGGAAATGGAAAGTTCCCAGGATTCTCAGAACCTGATCCAAGCTACCATGGACTTGTATACTGGGACACTTTCGGAGATGTTCCAGAGCTTGGAAACATTGCATTTACAATCAGGGCAAGAGCAAGACTCCTCCGTGACCTTGGAGCAACTCTGGCACCAGTACACTCATTCATTTTCCTTCAAGGGCTTGAAACACTTGAACTAAGAGTAAACAAACACTCAGAAAACGCATTGAAAGTGGCAAAATTCCTAGAATCACATCCTAAAGTAAACTGGGTAAGCTATCCTGGCCTAGAATCACATCCGACTTATGAAATCAACCAGAAATATCTAAAGGGAAAATCATCAGGAATCCTCGGATTTGGAATTGAAGGTGGAGAAGAAGCAGGAAGAAAATTCATAGACAACCTTGAGCTTTTCTCACTTCTTGCAAACATCGGAGATGCAAAAAGCCTTGCAATACATCCTGCAAGTACCACACACCAGCAGTTAAGCCCAGAAGAGCAGCTTGCAACAGGAGTAACACCAGATTTTATCCGTCTTTCAATAGGACTTGAAGATCCTGAAGATATAATAGCTGACCTGACTCAAGCATTAGATAAAATTTAAATATGACATATAATAATTGGTGATATGATGATATACTTAGATAATTCAGCAAC
>DAII01000109.1:3590-6419 GCA_002496065.1 Methanobrevibacter sp. UBA586 | reverse complement strand
AGTTGGGTCAAATTTCAAAGAAAGCTTTGGAAAATGCCCGTAAACAGGTAGCAGATGCAATAAATGCAGATTCCGAAGAAATCATATTTACAAGCGGTGGAACTGAATCCGATAATTTAGCCATCAAGGGAATCGCATTCAAACACCAAGACAAGGGAAAGCATATAATTACATCTGTAATCGAACATCCTGCAATTGAGGAAACCGTAAGCTTCCTTGAAACCATCGGATTTGAAGTAACAAGATTGCCNNATCTATGAGGATGGAATCGTAAAGGTAAGTGACTTGGAGGATGCAATAAGGGATGACACCATACTAATTTCAATAATGCATGGAAACAACGAAATAGGAACTATCCAGCCAATAGCTGAGATTGGAAAAATCGCTAAGGAAAAGGGAATCATATTCCATACTGATGCGGTTCAGACATTCGGTAAAATCCCTGTTGATGTAGAGGAACTTGGAGTGGATCTTTTATCTTTATCATCACATAAAATATACGGCCCAAAAGGTGTTGGGGCACTGTATATAAGGAAAAAAACAAAAATAACACCGTTGATGCATGGAGGAGGTCAGGAAAGAGGACTTCGTTCAGGTACTGAAAACATGCCTGGAATAGTGGGATTCGGAAAGGCCGCTGAAATCGCAAGTAACAACCTTGAGAAGAACTATGAGAAACTCATAACAATAAGGGACGCAATCATAGATAAGGTGCTGGAGCAAATCCCAGAAAGCTATCTCAACGGATCAAGATATGAAAGGCTACCTAACATTATTAGCTTCCGTTTTTCAGCTATTGAAGGGGAATCACTGATTCTTCTATTGGATGCAAAAGGAATAGATTCATCAACAGGATCTGCATGTTCCTCTAAAAAGCTTCAGGCTTCACCAATATTGCAGGCCCTAGGATTGCCTATCGTAGACATTCATGGATCATTGAGACTCTCACTGGGAATTGAAAACTCCATAGATGACGTGGATACAATAGTGGAATCCATCAGGGAAGTTGTGGAAACATTGAGAAAAATGTCACCTCTTTGGAACAGTNNAAGGAGAAGATACAACCGAGGAAGAAGTCGATTATGTAATTGAAGCGCTTCCTCCTATAATAAAGAGACTAAGAGAAATGTCGCCTTTATATGAGGGCGTAGAGAAAGGAGATAAATAAATGTACAGTGAAAAGGTAATGGACCATTTTGCAAACCCAAGAAACTCAGGAGAAATGGAAGACGCCGATGGAGTGGGAACAGTAGGAAATCCGACCTGTGGAGATCTTATGACAATCTACATCAAGGTCAAGGATGATATTATTGAAGACATCTCATTCCAGACATTCGGATGTGGAGCAGCTATTGCAACAAGCAGTATGATAACAGAACTTGCAGTAGGCAAGACATTGGAGGAAGCACTCCAAATCACACGTAACGATGTTGCAGAGGAGCTGGATGGACTTCCACCTGTAAAGATGCACTGTTCAAACCTTGCTGCAGATGCACTTAAGGCAGCTATCGAAAACTATTATGAAACTCATCCTAAAGACAATAATTAAATAGCATGAAAATTAATTATTAAAATGAAATAAATTTAGGAGAGTATATTAAATGACAAAAATTGGACAAATATACAAATGTGAAACCTGTGGTAATATTGTTGAAGTATTGGAAGCTGGTGAAGGTGAATTGGTATGCTGCAATCAGCCAATGGTTGAATTAGTAGCTCAAACTGAAGGAGACAAGGCAGCTAAACACGTACCTGTTGTTGAAAATGACGGAAGTGCAATCTTTGTAAAAGTCGGTGAACTCCAACACCCTATGGAAGAGGAACACTACATCAAGTTCATCCAATTAGACATCGGTGATAAAACATTCATCAAGGAATTGGAACCTGGTGAACTTCCAGAGGCAACTTTCGTTGTAGATGAAAAACTCCTCGACGGAAACGACATTGTTGTAAAAGAATATTGTACTATCCATGGACTCTGGTCTAACTAGATTCAAGGAAGAATATTCTTCTTTTTTTTTATTTTTTCTTTTTTTCGCTCATATTCTCATACATTTATATATACTTTTTTATAGTCTGTTTGAAAAATATATTACTATTCGATGATATGCTAAATATTTATCAGATAAATTAATGGGGGTTTTATTAAATGATGCAAAATTGCCCAAAGTGTAAAGGAAAGGGTTCCATCATCGTAGGATATAAGCGGTGTAAAAGTTGTGGTGGAACAGGTTATAAAGATTCATTTGAAATGGGAAATCATTTTAAAGGTGTAAACAGTAAAGCAGCTGCAAAATTCGATTTAGGAGCAGATCAGGATATTCCATGTGAAGTGTGTAATGGAAAAGGTCAAATCCCTGTATATGAGGACTGTGATTATTGTAATGGAAAAGGAGAGATTAGTGTTTGTAAGAAATGTGGAAAACAAATCAATCCTAGATACGAATACTGTAGGGACTGCAATGAATTGATAAAACAGGAAAAAGATAGGAAGGAAAGTGAAAAAATGGATGTATATGTTATTGACCCTTTATGTGAAATGAGAGACATTAACAAGGACTATCTCTACAAGGGAAAGATTACAAGAGTAGAGAAATACGGTGTCTTTGTAACATTGAACAACAAGGTATGGGGATTGATGAGATGCAATACCTCAGGATACAAGGTTGGAGATGAGGTAATAGTAAAAATAGTCTCTGTAAAACCAAGGGAACACAAGATTGACATGGCTCCAGCAAGAGTAAGTAATTATAACATTAAAAAATTAACCAAACAGATAGGAAGGACCAAAATAGAGGATTTAGAAGAAAAAATGGGTAAGGTTGTCCT
>DAII01000109.1:1172-3579 GCA_002496065.1 Methanobrevibacter sp. UBA586 | reverse complement strand
GACAATATTCACAGTAACCGATGAGACAGGAGTCACTTGGGTTGCAGCATTCGACCAAGCTGGAGTAAGGGCCTATCCTGATGTTGAAGTTGGGGATGCTATTGAAGTAATCGGTGATGTAAACCAGCACGGTGGAAAGACCCAAATCGAAAACCAGTCCCTTACCAAACTTGAAGGGGCCAAAAAGGACAAACTTTATGAAATCATTGAAGAGGCATTGAACAAAAGGGCAGAGCCTGAAGATGTTGATTTCCTCGTTGAAAGTGATGTATTGAACAGATTAAAGCCAAAGATGAGGGAGGCAGCTGCAAAAATCAGAAGAGCTATTCTCGATGGAAGATCTATTTTAGTAAGACATCATGCCGATGCAGACGGAATTTGTGCAGGAATAGCTATGGAAAAGGCAGTACTTCCATTGGTTGAAAAAGTAAATCAGAGTAACGACGCACAATATTACTATTTCAAACGTTCTCCAAGTAAGGCACCGTTCTATGAGCTTGAAGATGTCGTAAAGGACCTATCATTTGCTCTTGAAGATCAGGAAAGACACGGTCAGAAATTGCCTTTGATTGTGCTTTTAGACAACGGTTCAACAGAGGAGGACATCACAGCACTGATGCAGGCCAAAATCTATGACATTGAAGTTGTTGTAATTGACCACCATTTCCCTGGAGAGCTCCTGACAACTGAGGAAAAGGATGGAGAAATCGTAGGAGCAACTGTTGCAGTGGATGATTATGTGGATGTTCATGTAAATCCTTATCTTGTAGGTGGAGACTCACAGCTTACAGCAGGGGCACTTGCAACTGAAGTTGCACACATAATCAATCCTGAAATAAAGGATACAATCAAACACCTTCCTGCAATTGCCGCATTGGGAGACCATGCTGACTGTGATGAGGCACACCAATATCTGGACATTGCAGAAGAGAAGGGATTTGACAAGGAACATGCAACAAAAGTAGCTGAATGTATAGACTTTGAGGCATATTTCCTTAGATTCATGAACGGAAGAGGAATAATGGACACAATCGTTGGAATTGACAATGTTGACAAGCATGAAAAAATGATTGAGGCACTCTACAAGGAATATCAAAAGAGGGTTGACACACAGCTCAAGGCAGCACTTCCAAACATTGAAAAAACCCAGTTTGACAATGGAATCTACTTCAACTTAATGGATGTGGAAAAATTCGCACATAAATTTACATTCCCTGCTCCTGGAAAAACCTGTGGATTTGTTCACGATAAGGTTGTAAAAGAAGTTGGTGAGGACAAACCAATCATCACACTTGGACACGGTCCTGATTTCGGTGTTATAAGAGCTACTGATGCGGTTAATGAAATGTTCGGCTTCAGCGTAAACACTCTTGTATCAGAATTGGCGATAGACATACCGTCAGCAGGTATTGATGGTGGAGGTCACGAATGTGCAGGATCCATAAAGTATCTTGAGGGATTAGGTGATGAAGTCCTTGATGACATTGTGGATAAAGTGAAAAACATGGAAAAAATCTAGAATAACATGACCCGTCAAAATTACTGTCAATTTTGTGGAAAGAAACTGTCTTTGACAGAAAGTTCTTGTTCAAATTGTGGTGAGGAAACACTGTTTTCAGCTATGGAGGAGGATGTGCTTTTCGAACCTCCAATCCACAACATTGGCTTTTTCAATTTTGATATAAACTTCGAACCCTATATTAACAGCAGAAATCAAAACATCAAATATTATCTGTGTGAGAAGTGTGGCTTTTTAAATCACAAGGATAATGAGTTCTGTTTCAACTGTGGGGATAAACATAATAAAAGCAGGTTTGAGAGAATCCTCAGGAAGTTTTCCAAGGAAACTCCAAAAGTGGCCACCATTTTTTGTGAAAAGTGTAATGGGGTCAACTCTGCAAACAATATCTTCTGCGAATACTGTGGTGAAAAGCTAATAACCTCTTCAGATGATGAAGTTGATATGGATGACAGATATTCTAATTTTAATTTTACATATGACAATCCAGTATTTTGTTTTTGCGGTGAAGAAAATGATATTGATTCAGCATTTTGTTTTAATTGTGGATTCCCTCTACAAAAATTCAACTACTCTCCTAAAAACTTAAAAATTCTATGCATATGTTCACATTTCAATGATATCGACAGTGAATTCTGTGAAAGCTGTGGAATAAACCTGGAAGAGGAGAAAGAGGTTATCATCTGTAGCTGCGGAACCCAAAACCCATTGAACGCCAAGTTCTGTGCAAACTGCAAAAAGCCGTTGAACCTGCAGAGAACCCTTAAATTAAGATATGTATGTACCTGTGGAACAATCCTTGACTTTTCCACTCCATACTGTTCAAACTGCGGTAAGGACATAGCCAAAGCTATCAGAAGAAAAAAATCGATTTCAAAAACAGCTTCC
>DAII01000109.1:0-1092 GCA_002496065.1 Methanobrevibacter sp. UBA586 | reverse complement strand
CTGTCCTCATTGCGGAACCTTGAACAGTGATGAGGCCAAGTTCTGCAAATACTGTTCCAACCAGCTTAGGCCTGTGGAGATTAACGGCTTTAATGATTTATTTACTCCATTTAACCTTCAGCTATTGGCCAATTATGATTTGACTCCTCAAAAATATGCCAAAATAGTCAGAAATCTCTTTGACAAGGCCAATTATTCCAGAATTGTAGGAACTGACATCAAGGAAAAGATATGGAATTTCTGCCAAATATTTGCTAGATGCATTCCGAAGGTAAGGGAAGGCGAATACGGTCATAATTTCGGCAATGTCATTTTCTACGATGACCGTTTAGATGATTCCATTCAGATAGCTACTCTCCTTCATGAACTGACCCATTGTCTGCTTTTCAACCTTCTTTCTGAAATATTGTGTGAAATCTTTGAGGTCAATCATTCAGTATTTATAGATAGCTTTGTTTGGTTTGTACTGACCAATGATGATATGTTGCTTTTAAATGAGCACTGTGCATCAACGGTTTCCGGTCGTTACACTCCATTTGGATATCAGGATTATGGTAGCTTCAAAAGATTATTGAACCAGTCCCAAATCGATGAGGAAACCTTATTCAACATAATCAGATTGTCAGCCAGTATTTCAAACGACCTATGTTCTTGGCTAGATGATTTCATCACTGAAAAAATGAGGGAGGAAATCAAATTTTTATTTAAGGTGGATCAGATAACGGAAAATCCTGATGCCTTTGAATATGAGATTCTAAATCCCTTTGACATTCTGGATAAAATCAGTAAGTTAAAGGAATATCTTTTAATTTACTTTGCAACAGTAATGCAGGTTCCCGAGATTATTAAAGAATTGGAATCCTATATGAATCTGTTTTAATAAAAAATAAAAAGAGTAAGCGAAAATTGGAAAGCTGTTTAGTCTTTCTCATTTNNCCGGTGTTGGTAAGACGGTATAATCTACCTTTTCTAGCTTCTTCATTTATACATTCAACAATTTCTTTACCTTTTAATTCACTTAAAACTTTGGAGATGTGGTTTGTTCTAATTCCGCTATCCTTAGCGATATTGGTTGGAATTTTAACATTTTCT
>DAII01000112.1:19580-19749 GCA_002496065.1 Methanobrevibacter sp. UBA586 | reverse complement strand
AGAATCATTGGAAAACTCACCTATTGTAAAAAAAGGAGAATATGATTATTTTGTCAATCCGATAAGTGATGGAGTTCCTGCAATGGAACCTGAAATACTAAAAGAGCTGACAGATATCATAATAGAAAAATTGGATTTGAACATTGACAAGATAGTTGCAGTGGAAGCA
>DAII01000112.1:10187-19554 GCA_002496065.1 Methanobrevibacter sp. UBA586 | reverse complement strand
AAAGAGAGTACAACCTTCCAAACGAAAAAAAAGTTTTTCAGGAAACAGGATATGGATCTTCAAACCTCTACATTAACGATTTGAACCCTAATGAAAAAATTCTTTTGATTGACGATGTGGTAAGTACCGGAGGAACCTTGATATCAGTGTTAACAGCATTGAAAAACATCGGAGTCGAAATAGAGGATGTTGTTGCAATCATTGATAAGGGAGAAGGAAGAGCTATTGTAGAGGAAAAAACCGGAGTTCCTATCTTTTCAATCGTGAAATTAGATGTAGTGGACGGAAAGGTAGTTATTGAGTCAACCATAGTGGATTAAAATGTCATTATACAATATGGATTTAGAAAGAGTTATCAGTAAAATAAAATCTAAGGACGCAAGAACCGTTGGTCTTCAGTTTCCAGAAGGCCTTAAAATGCAAGCAACCAAAATAGCTAAAATTATTGAAGCAAATACTGAAGCCACTGTTATTATTTCTGCAGACCCATGTTTTGGAGCTTGTGATGTTACTGATTCTAAAATGAAAGAATTTGTGGACCTTATAATTCATTATGGCCATACGCCGTTACCTTTAAAATATGATGTGCCCGTTTATTTTGTTGAGGCATTTTCCAACATAAACGTCAAGCCAATACTTAAAGCATCAATGGAAAAGCTTAAAGACTATACCAAAATAGCTCTTGTAACCACTACACAACACTTAAACATGATTAATGAAATCAAAGATTTTTTAGAGGNNGTGGTTCTTGGATCATCTAAAAATACAAGAAAAGGACAGGTGCTCGGATGTAACTTTTCATCAATCAAAGGCCTTGACGCTGAAATCTACCTGTTTATTGGAAGTGGAAGTTTTCACCCATTGGGCATTCACCTGTTTACAAAGGAGAAGGTGTTGGCTCTTGACCCATATAACAATGAAATTAGGGATATTGAAGAGTTTGCAGACAGAATACTCAGAATAAGGTTTGCAAGAATAACCAAAGCAAAAAGTGCTAGGAAATGGGGAATAATCGTATCTTCAAAAGAGGGCCAATATAGAATGAAATTGGCAATTGACATAAAAAAGCAATTGGAAGATGAGGGAATGGAAGCCTATATTCTTCTTTTAGACAATATAAATCCCGATGCACTGTTGCCTTACATGGAANNGCCTGTCCAAGAATAGCCATTGATGATTCACAAATGTATAAGAAACCTATAATCACCCCACAAGAATTGGAAATCGTATTAAACAAAAGAAAATGGGAGAATTATCAGCTTGATGAGATTCTATTCCATGAAAGATATGATAAATAAATATATATAGCTACATTAACATAATTATAATATTAAATTAAAATTCCTTATTTAAGTGATAAAATGAAAGTAAAAAACGGAGACTTTGTAATGCCTGGCGATAAGCTCGGAATCATTGAGCTATATTTGCTGGGAAAAGGAACCTACGATAATGAAGGGGATATTGAATCAACTGTTTTAGGTAATGTAAAAATAAATTCTAAAATGAAAACTATCTCCGTTGAACCAAAATCAGGATGTCCAGCTACTTTAGAAGTTGGAAGTAAAATATATGGTCAAATTACTGATATTAAACCTCAAAGGGTTAATGTAAAAATTGATAGAATGGTAGATACCCCAAGAGATTTATCCCTTCCATATATGGGTTCAATACACATATCTAAAGCAAAAGAAGACTATTTAGATAAAATTTCAGATGCTTTTCGTATTGGGGATATCATAAAAGCAGAAGTTGTCAAAATTACTGGAGACAATGTTGATTTAAGTACAGTTGCAGAAGACTGTGGTGTTTTAAAAGCTATGTGTACCCGTTGCAGAGAATACATGGCTACCACAGAAAAGAAAAATGAACTCCAATGTAAAAAATGTAATAAAAAAGAGAAAAGAGAAGTTTCAAGTGAATACGTTAATATATAGGATTTGATATGATGAGTGATGCAATTGATTCTAGTAACATCGAAATTATTGAAGATAAAACTTTAGAACTTACATTTATCGTCCATGGGGAAAGCCATGGAATATGTAATGCTCTTAGACATATTTTAATGCAAAATCCTGATGTAGAGTATGCTGTTTACAATATCGATCACCCACTTACAGGTGAACCGGAAATGACTATTAAAACCAAAAGAGGTAAAAGACCTAGAATAGTTTTAAAACAAGCAGCAGAAGAACTTTTAGGAGAAACTGACGAATTAAAAAAACTTATTGAAGAAAACATGTAATCTCTTCAATAATCTTATTTTAATAGATATGATGGATAAGCATAAGACTCCTTCTCTGACAGTTGACATTTTCATATATAACGATAATGATGAATTTATCCTTATTAAACGTAAAAATGATCCCTTATAATCTTATTGGGCATTGCCAGGAGGTTTTGTGGATTATGGAGAGACTGTTGAAAATGCAGCCATTCGTGAAACAANNAAATTGATAAATGTTTATTCCGACCCAGAAAGGGACAGTAGAGGACATACAGTAACAATAGCTTATACTGCTCAGGGAAACTTTGAAGATGCAAAAGCTAATGACGATGCGAGCGATATTAAAATATTTGCTTTTGATGAATTAGAAAATATTGATTTAGCTTTTGATCATGGCAAAATAATCAAAGATGCTTTGGAAATGATAAAATATTAAAAATATCTCCGCAAGAGGAAAAAATACTGTTATGTTATATTCCTGTTGAAATAGGNNATAATAAAGACCATATCTTATATTAATATAATTTTCAACAAAAGGAGGATTTATAAATGGAATTTTGTCCAAAATGTGGAGGAATGTTACTTCCAAATAATGGAAAAATCATATGTGGAACCTGTGGTTATGAAAAGGATTTAACCAGTGTAGAAAGTTATAAGCAAAAAGAAGTGGTTAAATCTAAAGAAACTATCATTATGAAAGGAGAAGATATAAATACACTTCCAACAACCACTGTAGAGTGTCCAAAATGTGGACATGATAAAGCAGCATGGTGGCTTCAGCAAACCCGTAGTGCAGATGAAGCAGAAACCCGTTTTTTACAATGTTTAGAGTGTAAACATACCTGGAGAGAATACGATTAATTAAAATAATAATTGGAGGATCAATATGAAAGATTCAAAAGAAAAAGAGCATAGAATATCTAATTTGAAAGATATGATAAATAAAGCATCTAATGATAATTATGCTCAAGATTCCTTTGAAGAAGAATATGAGGAATTCGAAAATGCATCAGATGATGATTATGAAGTTGTAGATGCAGAAGAGATGATTAATACTTTAAGTAAGGATTACAACAAGTATCAAAAACAGGAATTGAATGTTGATGAAGAATTCATATTCAAACCTAGCATCAATCTCAATGATGAAGACTCATCCTCCAATGATAAAGAAATTGATGATGAATTTATTATAAAAACAAAATTGGAAGACAGTGAATTTCCAAATGAAGTTACTCATGATTTTGATTTTGAAAACAAGCCAGATTTTTCCTATGACGATGAGGATTTTGTAAGTGAAAAATTTGACAACATGATGCAGAAAAAGGTCAAAGGTTATTCCATAACCTCAATTGTGAGTCTGGTACTGGGAATAATTTTTATTCTAATTTCAATATTCTTATTCAGTTCCTCAACACAAAGAATAGTGGATAATGTAACTTCTGGAGAAATAAATACCAGCGGAGTGATATTCCTATTGATTGGAATATTTTTAGTTATCCTCGGTATTTACAAAATGAAAGTTGTTAAAAACCCATTTGAAGATGTTGTAGACTCTATAAAAAGTGTTGAGAAGGAAAAGCAGAAGGCTAAAAATAATAAGCAGGAAGAAGCTGTTGTAGAAACCATACCTCTTGCTAATGACAATAAAGAAGTTAAAAAAGTAGGTGAATTTGACATCTCCGAATTTAAAAATAAAGTAGAACAACAAAAAGGAAAATTGGAAGGCGTCAAATATAAAACCGAAGATAGAATTAAGAATACTGAACCAACTACTCCTTCTCAAAACGAACCTGAACATTCTGAAGAAGAAANNAGAAGAAGGTAGACAGTGTTATGTTGTTTGCCCATTAGTAGAAGAAAATGAAGAAATAGAATATCAAAAAGCTCAATTAGACAATGAATCCATTGATGACATTTTTGCAGATATGGAAGAAATCGAAGAAGTTCCAATCATTTCTATTGATTCAAAAGAAAAATAAAACTATTTTTTTTATAATTTATCTTTTAAATGGGCCTGTAGTCTAGTCAGGAATGACATAGGACTTCGGATCCTAAGGTCGGGGGTTCAAATCCCTCCAGGTCCGCTTAATCTTTAACTCTGACAATAGCCTCTTTAAAGAAGTTAGGAACTAATGATTTGTAAAGTGGGCTTTTGAATAAAAGATTAATGTCACTGTCTAGAATGTAGGTATAACATGAATCGTCTTCAGCACGCATTCCACGACCATAAGCCTGCATTAAGGTCATAACGGTTTTATATGCATACCATCTTTTATCTCTTTTTTGACGCATATTTACCTGCATATCCCCAAGATATGGGAATGGGATTTTGTAAATTATCTGGAATCTACACTTATCATAGGGAAGATCTACCCCTTCACTCATTGAAGGTGAGACAAGTACAAGAGGGTTTTCATCTCTTTCAAAATAATCCAAAATAGCTTCACGATTATGAGGAGTATGAGAGATTAAACGTGAATTATTGAGATGTTGGTTGATGTATTGTTGACACTTGTAGCTATTTGTATGAATAAGACCCTTGTCATATCTATGTTTTTTAAGAATTTTCTCTAAAATTGGAATGGTTTTAGGTGCTGTCTGTTTAATCCTATTTTTAGACATTTTTCCAGCCAAATCCAAAATTATTGGTCTTTTTTCACGTTCAAAAGGACTATCAACTTTTATTTGATAAATTTCATTTGGATTGATACCCAACCATTTTGCAAATAACTTGTGGGATAAAATAGTAGCACTCATAAAAATGACCACATCACCATATTTTAAAAGGTTGGACTTCGCATAATGATGAACCCTTAAAGGCTTGAAAGAAACACTGTCCTCTGTTGTATCAATAACCCAATTTTTAGGTTCATTTTTAAGATTCTCGGATAATTTATTGAGTTTTATCACCATTGACTCAATTTTATCAGCTTTACTTGATGACAACTCTTTAGTATCAATATCCTCATAATGGTCTGCAATGGCATCCACTTCCATGATCCAGTCCTGGATTTCCCCATCCTTGAGAGTCTCCTTGGATATGACCTTTTTAATATCCTTTTCCAGTTTGTAATTAAACAGATTAACTTCTAGAGATCCCATCAGTTTGCTTTCGATGTTATGGGCCTCATCAAGAATAAGCAGGGACCTCTTTCTGAAGTGTCTGACGTAATTGAGCTCAGCCAAGGCATAATCATAATTCATGATGGTGATTGGTGAGTTGATGGCATTGGCCTTCTGTTCCCAATAATGACAGTGCTCCTGAGATTGATAAAAAATAGACCCTCCATAAGCGTCAAAAGCCAATTCAGCATCCAAGGTCGGATTTGCACCAACACCATATGGACAGATAAATTTGGCTGATCTTGGAGTGGACTTACAGGTACCAATATCACAGGTGGAATCCAATTGGTCATTTAAGCATCCGAAATTGCTCCTTCCCTTTACCAAAGGAAATTCAAACTCATCAGCATACTGCTTTTGAAGCTGTTTTGTCATTGTTAAAATGTAAGCTGATTCATAAATTTTAGCCAGTGTTGTAGCTATTGCGGACTTTCCTGTTCCTGTTCCAGCTTCTAAGATAATATATTTGTACCCTTTCCTGATTGCATCAAGAATCTGTTGAATAATATTGAGTTGCCCTGTTCTTGGTTGAGGAAATGGAAAATTCTCAANNTTGATTTTTAAGCTCTTCAATTATATATGGAGGCAATCTATGTTCTTCAATACTGTAAACTTTAGGAATCTTATCTTCGGTTACAACACTAGATTTCTTAGGTTTAGTGCTTTCAAAACTAAATAGGTTAGTTTTGACAGAATGACCTGAAGATTTGGTCTTTGGTTTCTTTAATGAACTAGATTTGTAGTTTCCACAAGTACAATTAGATTTTAACATGCCGCAATTTGGGCAGAAAATAGAATCAGACATCAAACAATATATTAATTCATTATTATATAAATAAATTATAGAAATGCACATGAAAATAAATATTAAAAAATTAAGATATGGAAATGTGATTTTATGAGTGAAAAAGGAAAATTATACGGAGTAGGTGTAGGACCTGGAGATGTGGAATTATTAACTTTAAAAGCTGCTAAGGTACTTAAAAGCGTTCCTGTAATCTGTTCCCCAAAATCATCAAAAGAAAAAAACAGTATAGCATTATCAATAGTTGAACCAATCATAGATGAAAGAGAAGATCGTAAAAGAGTAATGCTTGTAGAACCAATATTTCCAATGATTGAAGATGATGAAACCTTGGAAAAAGTTTGGGACAGTGCATCAGAGTTAATAGCCCATTATCTTGATAGTGGAAGGGATGTTGCATTTGTAACATTAGGTGACCCGTCAATATTCTCAACATTCTCATATGTTCAAAAAAGATTAAAAGACAGATATGAGATAGAAGTCATTCCTGGAATTACATCTTTCACTGCCTGTGCATCAGCATGTGAAATTCCCATTGTTGAGAAAAATCAGGTTCTGACTGTTGTTCCAAAAATAGATGACAGATTAGACGAAATTATGAACTACAGTGATTCAATTGTTCTTATGAAAGCTTCTAGAAACACCGAAGAACTTGAAGGTTTGATTGAGTCAAAAAATAGGGAAAAAACAATCCATTCTGTTGAAAACTGTACACGTGAAGACGAAAAAGTTATTGAAGGTTTTTCCGAGGACAAACCTTACCTTACAACAACAATAATCAGGTTTACAGACTAAATATTTAATTTCCTAAAGCTTCGATTTCAAATGTGCACATTTCGTCTCCCATTGTGTAACATTTGATTTCAGTTACTTTTACAGGCATGTCAAAGTATNNCTGAATAAAGATTCGAAAATGCCCGCATCTAGATAACAGATAGGCTTACCTGTTTTTGGAAGACACATACACTCAAAACAATCCAAATTGGATATTTTAATAATTTGACCTAATTCTGCAGACAATATTCCAAGCCCCTTATTTTTCCAGTATGCTGCTATGTTTTCAATGAAATCCTCCAAATTCTTAGAGTACAATTCATCAAAAAGGTTTGCTCCTATTTTTTTACCTGTATTGTTTAAAATCGGGTCTATGTTCACTCCTTCTTTAATTAACATGGATCTGAAAGTCTGGAACAATAAAGTGGCAAAAGGTTCATCGGCATCAATAAGACCCTTAATGACTTCATTGATATTGTTATCAAATGTATTGTTGTTTGAAATATCCATTGATCCCAAATATTCAGAATTCAAGTAAAAAATTTTTTTACGATTATCGTTGGCATCGATTTTCNNTCAAATGAACTGAAATTGTGGATTTTGATTTCCCAGTATTTTTAACAATTTCCTCGAATTCCATTTCACTGTTTCTTAACATTTCCAGTATTGTCAATTTTACCGGACTTTTAACAACATTTATATTTATATCTCCTTCCTTGTTAGCAAAGAACTGAACTGGTTTTAGATTAGTAATTATTACACCTACTTTCCATGTTTATGGGTTATTATTTATTTGAAGACTATTAAATAATTAACTAAAACTATTTTTTAAAAAATAAAAANNAAAAAATAAGAATGTTCCAAAATAGGGAAAATAAACTGAATTGTGTTCAAAATAACATAAAAAAGCTATAAAATGTTCTAAATAAGGAAATAAAATCAGAAATATATAAACAAATAGCAAACCAAACTGTTCGTATAAAACAAAATTATATATATCATCATTATTAAAAAGAATATAAACAATTATAGATTGTTTAATAAATATTTAAAAGGTAATAAGATGAAAGCAAACGCACAAAAAATCGCTGACGGAGTATATTGGATTGGTGTACTCGATTGGGACCTCAGAAGTTACCACGGATACACTTTAGACGGAACTACATACAATGCTTACCTCGTTTTCGGAGACGAACACGTAGCATTAATTGATAACGCATACCCAGGCAAAACTGCGGAAATGATGGGTCGTATTGAAGACGCATTCGCTCAAGAAGGTAGAGATGAAGTAATTGTGGACTACATTATTCAAAACCACGTTGAATTAGACCACAGTGGAGTACTTGTAGACTTACACAAAAGATTCCCAGAAGCACCAATTTACTGTTCAAAAATTGCTGTTGACGGACTTTTAAACCACTACCCTGCCCTTGAAGGAGCTGACTTCATTACTGTAGGAACTGGTGATACTTTAGAATTTGATGGAAAAACCTTAGCATTCCTTGATGCATTTTTATTACACTGGCCTGACAGCATGTTCACATTACTCGTAGAAGATGGAATTTTATTCCCTAACGATGCATTTGGTCAACACTTATGTTACACAAAAAGATTCGATACTGACATCCCAGAATACGTATTAATGGATGCAGCCCAAAAATTCTACGCAAACTTAATCACCCCACTTTCAAAATTAGTTCTCAAAAAATTCCAAGAAGTAATCGACTTAGGTTTACTTGAAGGAATTAAAATGATTGCACCTTCACACGGTCAAATCTGGACAGACCCAATGAAAGTAATCGATGCATACACCAAATGGGCAACCGGTGAATGTGAAGACAAAATCACCATCATTTACGACACCATGCACTACTCTACTCAAGCTATGGCTCACGAAATAGCTGAAGGAGTAATCGCAGCAGGTTATGATGTTGAAATGTTCTTCTTACACGAAGATGAAAGAAGTGAAATCGTAAAAAGTATCTTAACCAGTAAAGGAATCGCATTAGGTGACCCTACCATTAACGATGTACCGTTCCCAAGTGTTGGAGATATTTTATTATACTTGAAAGGTCTCAGATTCAACAGAACTGGAATTGAAAGAAAAGCTGTTACATTCGGTTCAATGGGAGGAAGAGGTGGAGCACCTGAAGAACTCGCAAAAGCTCTCGATGACTGCGGATTCAGCGTAGTAGAAAGTCAAGAAATCAAATTCAGACCAAACGCAAAAGATGACCTCACCAGTTTCGAATTAGGTCAAAAATTAGTTGAAGCTTGTAAAAAATTATAATTTATATAATGGATTAAACAAAAATAATAATGTTAACGGAGGTTAATACTATGGTAAAATATGAACATAAAATTGGAACCACAAAAGGAACTAAAGTAGAAAAAGAAGTACAAAACAACTTTATGGGAGAAACCCAAGAAGTAGGTATGTA
>DAII01000112.1:5005-10157 GCA_002496065.1 Methanobrevibacter sp. UBA586 | reverse complement strand
GGAAGAAGCTGAACACGCTGCAAGATTCTGTGAAATGAACGGCGTTATCGGAGACGATTTAAAAGCAAACATTGAAATGATGTTTGAAGGAGAAAAAATGGCTAACGCAGAAAAAAGAGCAGCAGCTGAAGTAGCCGAAGAAGAAGGTCTTGAAGACGCAGCAACTTTCTTCATGGAAAGTTCCAAAGACGAAGGCCGTCACTACAAAATCTTAGAAGGAATTTTAGAAAGATACTTCTAGATTCGAGAAAGAATTATTTTCTTTCTTAACTTTTTTTATTTTTAAAATTAAATCATAAAAAAAAAGATAAATGTATTGTATTTCTGAACAATACATCATAAAAAGCTATAGATAATACTTACAATTATTATAATAGCTAAAATAATTGATACTGATTTTACAATTGGCTTATATGTCTCTTCCTTTAACTTATAGCTTAAAAGAATTTCAAACATATGTCCTCCATCCAACGGTTTCATCGGAAGTAGGTTAAATAACCCTATTCCAATATTCAATATGAAAATCCATTGGAACAGCTCTGATAGTGAAAACCAGACCCATGGAAGCTGATTGCCCCAAACACTTGAAACTTCAGGATTAATCACATAATGTTTTCCTGCCTGAATGCCTATGAATCCTCTTGATTCGTTACTTGGATTCTTATCAAGAGTCAAGACATATTCTCCCTGATCAGTTACAATCGAAAGATTGGAATTAGGAGTTGTATTTGCTACAATGTTTAAATATTCATTTGAGGAACCTACACTTTGATTGTCTATTGATTTTAAAATCATTCCTTCCTTTAAAACACCATTTGCCGGAGAATCCTCAATAACCCTTGTAATTTCAATTCCATCCTCACTGAAGTCATTTGGAATGACCATTGTTGAAATGGCTCCACATATCAGTAGAGCAATAACCGCAAGTGTTATGTTTGCCATTGATCCGGCAGTGTAAACCCTTAAACGTGCAAGTCTGCTCGCTTCCTTCAGTTCCTCCTCATCGGGCTCTACAAATGCTCCTGGAAGAATTGTAAAGAGAAGCAAACCAATTGATTTAATGTTGATTCCCTCTACCCTAGACATTATTCCATGTGAAAATTCATGAACAATCAGAACCGTAGCCAGAGCCAGTAGCCCATATCCGAACGGAACAAATATTGTTGAACCGGGCATTTCCACACCTGGAAGAATTATAGAAACCTGAGGAGCCTCCACAATTGTTGACAGTGACTGCAATAGGGTATAGGTCATAATGGCCATTGCCCCATAACATATTACCAAACCCACCGTCATAAACCATTTCCATAACTTAGGTGACAGATTGGCTATCCTGTTAATAACTCCCCAAAGCCTTTTGGTTTTCCACATTATGATTGGAAACTCAATTTCAAACCCATGATTCGTAAGTTGTTTTTTAAATGCTAATGCCAATATCCAGATTACTATGAAAGCTATTAAATAATACCAAATACCATTCATTAAAATACTACCTCAACTACCAAGTCATAGAATCAAAGAATAAAACATCAACTACATCTCCCTTCTGATATCCCTCATCATTTTCGTCTATTATGATATAGCTGTTAGCCTCTACCATTGAACGAATTATACCAGAACCTCTATTCAACACATGTTTTGCAACATTGTCGTCGGAAAATGCCCTAATGAAATCTGTTCTTCCAAGCTGTGAAGGAATTTTAAGTTGNNGCCCTTGCATTTCAAACAGGTATTTACGTGCAAACATATCAAATTGAGACATTGCAGCAACAGGCTGGCCTGAAAATGCAAAAACAACAGTATCATTTACAACACCTGCACCAAATGGTTTTCCAGGCCTGATTGAGACACCGTGAAGCAAAAGCTCACCTAATTCATCAACCACATCAAGAACAACATCCCCTTTAGAAAGAGCCGTTCCTCCTGTGGTCATTACAACATCATATTCCTTAGATGCCTCTTCAATAGCTGATTTAACATCCTCAAAGGTATCACGAGCCCTTCCCAGACTGAAAGTAGCTCCACATTCCTCAATCATTGATGAAATGGTAAATTGATTGGAATTAATAATTTGTGCAGGGTTTAATTCTTCTTTAGTAGGTTCCACAAGTTCGTTACCTGTTATAATTAATTTGATTCTTGGTTTTTCATAAACCTTAACCTCACTATATCCTGCAGAAGCTATCAAACCCATTTCCTGATGTCTTATAAATGTATCCTTAAGTAGGACAACATCTCCTTTTTTAATGTCTTCAGCCTTTGGACTTACATTTTCACCTGGAGTGACTTGGGAGGTGATTGTGACCTCGTCTCCATCAACTGTTGTATATTCCTTCATCAAGACCGCATCTGCCCCGTTAGGAATAGGAGCTCCTGTAGCAATAACAATTGCCTCATTTTCCCCTACGGTCTTGCCAGATTCTGACCCTGCACCAATTCTATCGATTATTTTAAATGTTTTAGGTACAGAATTAGATGCCCCGAAAGTGTCTTCAGCCCTTACAGCAAAGCCATCCATAGCTGATTTGTCAAAAGGAGGAGAATCATGGAAAGATAAAATTTCCTCTGCCAAAACTCTTTTGTGAGCTTCCTTCAAAGGAACCATTTCACTACCCATTAGTTTTTGGTGAGAATATATTTTCTCACGGGCTTCATCGATTGAATCTAATTTAGATAAAAACATTTAAACACCACTAAAATGCCATATATTTTTCTAAAACACCATGATAAGCATCATCTAACTCTTTAACTGAAATATCAATATTTTCAGATAATTTTAATGAATCTCCTTTAACTTCACCGATGACTGCAACAGGTACGTCAATATCATTTAAAATATCATCCACGGCATCTGATTTTACAGTGATGATGTATCTGCCATGAGTTTCACTGTATAAAAGTTCTGCAATGTCCAATTCGTCGTCAGTTGGAATGGCTGTTACATCAACATCACATCCAAATCCGGATTTCAGTGCCATTTCAGAAAGTGCAACAAGAATTCCTCCTGCAGACACATCGTGAACCGCAGTTATGTTTTTGTCTCCGTCCTTGGAGATGATATCAAGCACTGTGCTTCCATTGGCCACTTCCTCATCAATCCTGACTCTTGGTGCCATACCATCTTCAATATCATAGACTGTTCTTAAGTATTCTGATCCACCTAATTCATCATAGGTTTCTCCGATAATAATAATTTTATCTCCTTCTTCCTTGAAATCCATAGTTCTGATGTTTTCAATGTTCTCAACCCCAATTACACCTACTGCAGGTGTCGGGTTGATTTTAACACCTTCTGTTTCATTGTAAAAACTTACATTACCACTGATAACAGGAGCATCAAATGCATCGGCTACAGCAGACATTCCTTCAATGCATGTTTTAAATTGCCATAATACATCAGGTTTCTCAGGATTTCCAAAGTTAAGGCAGTCAACTACAGCATAAGGAGTTGCACCCATGGAAATTACATTACGAATAGCTTCCGCAACAGAACCTGCTCCTCCTTGATATGGAGACAGTTTGGTGTGGATTGTGTTGGAATCTGTAGTAAGTGCAATAGCTGTTTCGTCATCGATTCTTAAGACAGCAGCATCGTCACCAGGTTTTACAACGGTTCTTACCTGAACTTCATGGTCATATTGCTTGAATACCCATTCCTTGCTTGCAATGTTCGGTGAAGAGAGGATTTTAATTAATGATTCCTCCAAATCCACATGATCCACTTCAATCTTATCAGTGTTTTCCTCAATTTCTTCAAGATCACGGTCAATTGATGGTGGATCTGCTAAAAGAATAGTTGGAAGGTTAGCCAATTCCTCTCCTTCATCGATGATAACCATATTGTTTCCTTCTGTAACTTCTCCAATTACCTTTGAGACTATTTCATGTTTGTTACAGATTTCAGTAGCCTTTTCAACATCATCAGGATGAATGACGAAGACCATTCTTTCCTGTGATTCTGAAAGCATGATTTCATAAGGAGTCATTCCTTCTTCCCTTAAAGGAATTGCTCTTAAATCTACAGCAGCACCATTTTCAGAGGAGTCTGCCAGTTCAGATATACAACAGGTCAAACCTCCTCCACCTAAATCCTTAACTCCACTAACATCAATTTCATCAAGAATTTCCAAAGAGGCCTCAAGCACTCTTTTCTTGGTGAATGGGTCAGCTACTTGTACAGCAGGACGATCTTCAGTTTCACTGTCTGAGGTCAGTTCTTCAGATGCAAAGGTTACACCATGAATTCCATCTCTTCCTGTGGTTCCACCCATTAAAAAGAATACATCTCCAACATTTGGAGCTATACCTCTTACAATCTTGTCCTTTTCAACAAGACCCACACACATTACATTTACAAGAGGATTAGTTCTAAAAGATTCATCGAATTCAACTTCACCAGCAACGGTAGGTACTCCCACCCTGTTTCCGTAATCAGATATTCCTTTTACAACATGTTCAAATAGGTATCTTGATTTTTCGTCATCCAATGGTCCAAAACGAAGGGAATCAAGTAAAGCTATTGGCATTGCTCCCATAGAGATAATATCCCTTAAAATTCCACCAATACCTGTTCCTGCTCCCCCATAAGGTTCAATAGCTGAAGGGTGATTGTGACTTTCCATTCCAACAGCTAATGCGTATTTATCGGTTACAGATACTAGACCTGCATCGTCACCAGGACCTAAGATAATATTTTCTCCCTCAGTTGGGAAAGCCCTAAGCATTGGTCTACTACTCTTGTAAGAACAATGTTCTGAAAACATTACGTCTAACATTCCTTCTTCTAAGGTATTCATTTTTCTATTAAGAATCCCTTCAATGTATTCAATTTCAGAATCTTCTAAAACCATATTTAACACCCATTATAGTTTTATTATGTGTATACAGACTTCTTCATCCTCAATATTCCAGTTTTTACGGTAGTGTGTAGGATCGTCATTTTTGGTTAATTCACAAGTTTCACAGTCTTCAATGTCTGAAACAATTAAAGTACGTGCTCTAACTTCATTCATTATAAATTTAATTTGTGGCATTACAAGATCTTTAAATTTAGAGGTTGTTTTAATCATAATATCAATGGTAGCTTCAACGTCTAAATCAAGGTCTTTTCTCATGTCTTGAATTCTTCTAATAACTTCACGAGCCATAGCCT
>DAII01000112.1:504-4956 GCA_002496065.1 Methanobrevibacter sp. UBA586 | reverse complement strand
TCAAACAATATGTCATCACTTGAAAGTTCAAAGGTTTTTCCATCCTCCTCAATGATGAAAATGTCATTCTCCTCAAGTTCTGCCTTAACCTGATTTCCATCGGCAGCTTCCAAGAATTTTTTAACAATACCCATGTCCCCTTTGAGTCTTGGACCTAATGTCTTAAGGTNNGGTTCGGTTTTGAAATAAATGAAAGATTTTCAAATTCAGTAGCTGTAAGGACTTTCTTGGTATTGGATTGGTCCTTGATGATTTCTTTTAGGTCATTAATAGCTTGCAATACGTTTTCATCCTGTGATACTATTGTGATGTCACTTACAGGCCATCTGAGTTTATACCTTGCAATATCCCTTGCTCTTGCAGCAGCTTCGATTACTTCACGAACAACATCCATTTTAGCTTCCAAATCCTCATCAATCGCATCCGCATCATATCCCCAGTCATTCATGTGAATACTTTCATTTGCATCAGGATCAACTCCTAACACAAGGTTTTCATAAATGGTTTCTGTTATGTGAGGTGCAATCGGTGCTAAAACATTAATCAGTTTAACCAGTGCTGTGTAAAGGCTGTAATAAGCTCCAAGCTTATCAGGATCATCACTTTCAACCCAAGTCCTTCCACGAATCAGCCTTACATACCAGCGGCTTAAATCCTCCAATATGAAATTGTTGATTTTACGGGTTGCCTTATGGAAGAATAGGTTGTCCAAATCTTCAGCCACATCCTTGACTAAGCTGTTGGCTCTTGAGATAATCCACCTGTCCTCATCACGAAGGGTGTAGTCTCCATCCTTGAGGTTGGTTGGATTAAATTCATCCAATGCCATGTAAGTTGTTGAAAATACATAAACGTTCCATAAAATGTTAAACATCTTATTAATGTTGTTTAATTCATCCCATACGAATTTAAGGTCATCCCATGGTTTACTTGCCCAAAGCAAGTAGAATCTTAAAACGTCTGCACCGTATTTTTCAATTACCTCTTCAGGTGCCACAACATTTCCCAAGGATTTACTCATCTTTTTACCATCTTCATCTAGTACAAATCCGTGCATTAAAACTTTCTTGTACGGAACTTGGTCAAGAGCTATTATTCCTGTACCTAATTGGGAGTAGAACCATCCTCTGGTTTGATCGTGACCTTCGGTAATGAAATCATAAGGGAACCAGTCTTGGAATTTATCGCTTTCCTGCGGATAGTAAAGAGATGCCCAGCCAGCCACTCCTGAATCAATCCATACATCCAAAACATCAGGAATTCTTTCTACGGTGGATCCGCATTTGTCACATTTCATTTGAATTTCATCCACATATGGTCTGTGAACCAATTCCTCATCATCAACATCAATATCGTTTAAAGCCTCTTTCTTAAGCTCTGCAACGGAACCTACTACCTTCAACTCTCCACAATCAGGACATTCCCATATAGGAATTGGAATACCCCAGTATCTTTGTCTTGAAATAAGCCAGTCACGAAGTCTGAATTGGACTTTTGCTTCGCCGAATCCGCCTTTTTCCGCTTTTTCTATAATAATTTTTTTTGCCGTTTCATTATCAATTCCGTCGCAATCGAGTGAATTTATCAAAATACCTNNTCTTGAAATGGTCCAATCTTTTGCATTGTCTACCCAGTCTCTGAATCTTCCTTCACCTGCCCATCTAGGAACCCATTCAACTCTTTCAAGTTCGTCTAACATTTGTTGTTTGATGTCAGTTACTTTCAAGAACCATTGTTTGGTAGCCAAATAGATAATAGGAGTTTTACATCTCCAGCATACTCCGTACCTGTGTTCTATTGTGTCAGTATTATGCATTAAATCCTTATCAACTAAATCCTGAATAATTTCCAAATTAGCGTCCTTACAGAATTGCTGTGCATATTTTCCTGCATCTGCAGTATAGTTACCACTTTCATCAACAGGGCAGAAAATAGGTAAATTAAATTCCTTTCCTATTTCAAAATCGTCTGGACCGTGGCCAGGTGCTGTGTGTACAAGACCAGTACCCTCTTCAAGCTCTACATGACTTCCAGGCAAAAGAGAATGTACATTTTCAGTTCCATCTAATTCAAGTTGCATAGGAACCTCTGAACCTAACGGATAATCGTATTTTGTTCCAACCAAGGTTTCTCCTTTTACGACTTTTATTATTTCATAGACATCCTCATACTCTTCTATGATTTTGTCCTCTTCCCCTTCCTCTTCAGCAGGGACCTTGGTTTTATATACTAACCTTGAAGGACCTAAAACAGACTCTACAAGATTTTCAGCTAATATTAGAATTTGTCCGTCAATTTCCACAAATGCATAATCGAAGTCTGGATTGATTGCAATAGCTAGGTTAGATGGAAGAGTCCATGGAGTAGTTGTCCAGATAAGGAAATATTCCGGCAAATCATTGTCCTCAACCAATTTTTCACTTACAGGAAATTTGACAAATATGGAAGGGTCTTCTCCTTCTGTATAGTCAATTTCTGCTGCTGCAAGTGCGGTTTCACAATGAGGACACCAGCTAATTACCCTTTTATCGTTCACAAGTAAATCTTTTTCATTAGCTCTTTTTAAGGTCCACCATGCGGATTCCATGTATTTAGGATCCAATGTCATGTATGGGTCTTCCCAATTCATCCAAACTCCCAAATCATCGAATTCATGTTCCATAGCTACCTTATTATCCATTGCAAATTCCTTACATTTGTCAACGAATTTTGCTATTCCGATTTCATCTTCGATTTCCTGTTTGCTTTTGATACCCATCAATTGCTCTACTTTGTGTTCAATTGGAAGACCATGCATATCCCATCCTGCTTGTCTTCTTAAATTAAACCCATTCATACTTTTGTATCTTAAATAGGAATCTTTAATTACTTTGTTCCAAGCAGTACCTAAGTGGATTTTACCACTACAATATGGAGGCCCATCCAAAAATGAGTATTGTGGCCCATTAGCTCTTAGTTTATTGACTTTTGCAAATGTGTCATTTTCTCTCCAAAAGTCCTGAATATCCTTTTCAATTGATTTATGATTGTATGATTTTTCTGCCTCTTTAATTGGCATTTTAATTCTCCTTTCTAATTATAAAATAAATTGATATCTTAATAAAAATAAAAAAAAGTTAAAAAAAAATGTTAAAAATGAGAAAAAAAGAAATGATGTTAATTAGAAAGTTCTAGCATTTCCTTTTACAACATTTTCAGTGATTACAGAAATATCTTCTAACCATCTGTCTACAATTCTTTCAACTTTAACATTAACATCATCTAATTTTACACCGTCTTCTAAGATAAGTTGGGTACTTGCTGCTTTAGGTTGATCAATAGGTTTTCCTATTTGACTTAAAACCATAATATTTGCCTGTTTGATTCCTTCAACGTTTTCAATAATGTCATTAGCCATTTCAGTACATAAAATGTTATATATTTTACCTACATGGTTAATAGGGTTTTTACCAGAAGTAGCTTCCATAGACATTGGTCTGCATGGGGTAATTAAACCGTTAGCTCTGTTTCCACGTCCTACAGAACCGTCGTCACCCATTTCAGCAGAAGTTCCGGTTACAGTTAAGTAAAATCCAGAAGCATCGTCAGATTCATCATTGTCTGCAGTGTTTACATAAACTTTAACTTCCCTATCAGTGAATTTAGGAGCTAAGTCTGCAACAATGTCTTTTAACTCTTCACGAATTGAAATGTATGCGTCTTTGTCATCTACATATTTTGATACCATAGCACAAGCAATGGTTAGGGTAATATGGTCTTCTTCTCTTAATCCCATAACTTTAATATCTTCCCCAATAGCTGGATGTTTTGCTTTGAATGCTTTGGAGTTTAATAATTCTTCAGTAGCCAATACTAAAGATTCGGTTTCAGATAATGGAGCGTAACCTACACCAAATGAAGTATCGTTTGAGCTTGGTGCACCGTTTCTTTTGAATACGTCCACTAAGTCACCAGAACCGTGTCCAATTTTACATTCAACAACAGTGTCCAAGTTAACATCCAAGTTAATGATAGTGTCATCCAAGAAATTTTTAGCAGCTTCAATAGCTACAACGTCAAGAGGGAATTTGATTCCTTCGTATTCAGATACTCCCCTACCGGTTAATAAAATATCGATAGGTTTTAAAACTTGACCTCCGCCAAATTCAGGGTGAGATTCACCAGCAGTAATTTGAACTTCATCAGTGTTGTGGTGAAGAATTCCACCTAATTCATCCATATACATGTTACAGAGAGCTTCACTTACTTTTTGAGCAAGACCATCACTAATACTGTCAGGATGTCCAATTCCTTTTCTTTCTACGATTTCAATATCAAGATCTTCTATATAAGTTTGATTTAATTTATCTACAATAATATTTCTCATTTCTATCAACACATATCAATTATTTTAATATAATGATATATGTTTTATATCTTTAATAATAAATAATTATGTATGGCCTAACTGAT
>DAII01000112.1:0-458 GCA_002496065.1 Methanobrevibacter sp. UBA586 | reverse complement strand
ATTGGACATTATCAATTGAGATGATAATTTCTTTTAATAAGAAAAAAATACAAAAGTTTCCCTGCAGGGCGATAATTTTGAATAAAAAATAATGAACCAAAATCAATTTCAGATATTGAAATACTATTCAATTAATGACCAGTGACTTATTAAACTAATAATCAATGAAAATTGTCAATAAAAATAATTGTAAAAAGATAAAGCTTGCCGATAGCTATTTTAAAAGACTTTTAGNNTTATGTTTAAAAGCAATGTTGATTTTGGCCTATTAATAAAAACCAGTCTTGGATCAAGAATACATACATATTTTATGAGATTTCCAATTGATGTATACTTTATAAAAGATGGAATAATCTTTGAAAAAACAACATTAAATCCATGGTCTTATCATTCTCCAAAAAAGGAAGCGGAATATATTCTGGAATTTAAAAAGGATGATTTTAAAATAAAAAAAGAAG
>DAII01000097.1:13566-14186 GCA_002496065.1 Methanobrevibacter sp. UBA586 | reverse complement strand
GAATTGATGAAGACAAAATCGAATACCGTGATGGTGTTTTCGAACCTGTTGAAAAAGACAGCGAGGAAAATGAGTAAATCATATTCTCTCTTCTTTTTTTAACTTCTTTTTATTTAGCTTATTTTTATATTGTATCTAAAACCGAAATATTTATATATTTGGTTGCTCATCTTTAATTTGAGGTGAAAATATGCATGGTTTATTATACAATGTAAAAAGTGATATAGAAAAATATGATGGGGCTGACATTCAGCTAAGACTTAAAATATTTTTTAAAAACCCTGATAAAGAATGGGAAGACAATATTTCAAACGCTTTCTTTGAAAATGACTACAAAAAAGGATCTCCTGAAGATGTAAAAGGAGAATCCNNAGAATGTGATTGTGTAGACGCAGATATCTATAATACATTCTACGAAAATCTTCAAAAATTAGCTGACTCTGGAATTATCTATTCTCAAGCTGCTGATTTGGATATTGGTGGAATTATTAAATATGCTGAAGAAGGTGTAATTGTTACCTGTGAAGCAGAAATCACAGATTAGTTTGTAGCATTTTCGAATGTTACAATTTTTCTTTTTTTTAGATTATTATACTCTATAGTAAATTCCATATAGCTAG
>DAII01000097.1:8052-13489 GCA_002496065.1 Methanobrevibacter sp. UBA586 | reverse complement strand
AGATATACATATGATGATAAAAATATAGTATTCTTTCATTTTTTCTTATTTTAAAATCTGTAAAAATTAAAAATATTACTTATTAAATGCTCTCAGATTTTATTTAAATACTATATTAATAAAAAATTTAATTATATTATTATCTTCAATAAAAAAATTTAGGAGGAAAATTTTGTCTCAACAAGCACATGAACTCTTTGACAATTTTCAACAATTGACACCATCAGAGTTCTTTAGAAAGAATAAACAAATGTTAGGATTTACCGGTAAGATTAGATCATTAACTATTGTTTTTCACGAATTGATTACAAACAGTTTTGATGCAGCTGAAGAAGCTGGAATATTGCCGGAATTAAATATAGAACTTAAAAGAGTGGATAAAGATCACTATATCCTTAGACACTCAGACAATGGTCCTGGAATTCCTGAAGATTTTGTAATGCAGGTATACTGTAGTATGTTTGCTGGTTCAAAATTTAGAAACATCCAATCCAGAGGACAACAAGGTTTAGGTTGTAGTGGGTGTGTACTTCTTTCACAAATGACCACAGGTGAACCTGCTCGTGTTATCTCCTGTTATGAGGAAGGAGATGAACTTAAAGGAGTAAAAATGAAGTTCAAGATGGACGTTAAAAAGAACAAAGGTTTGCTAATGGAAAAGGAATACATCAAACCTGAACATACTGGTGTTTGTATAGAACTTCATTTCAAGGATGTTTCCTACTCCTTGGCGGAACAAGGTGCATTTGAATACATCAGAAGAACCATGATTGGAAATCCTCATGCAAAAATTACTTTTAAAGATCCCTCAGGACACAAGTATATTTTTAAAAGAGCTGCGGATATCGTTCCGATTTTACCAAAAGAAGTTTTACCTCATCCAAAAGGTGTAAGTGCAGACGACATACTGTTCATGGCAAAGCATACTGATAAAAGAAGATATAAAAGTATGCTGACTAGTTCTCTTTCAAGAATGTCCAACAAAAGAATCAAGGAAATTGAAGAGATTACAGGAGTTGACATGAACAAACGTCCTAAAAACATGAAATGGGATGAGGCAGAATCTATTGTCAATGCATTCCAGAACATGAAATTTATGGCTCCTCCAACTGACGGTTTAATACCAATAGGTTCAGAACAGATTGAAAAGGGTATGAAACAAATTCTCAAACCTGAATTCGTAGCTACACTTACCAGAAAACCTGTAACCTACAGAGGTGGGGTATCATTCATTATTGAAGCAGGTATTGCTTATGGTGGGGACTCTGGAAGAGTTGTAAACGAACAGAGAAAATCCGAAATCATGAGATTTGCAAATAGGGTTCCATTAACCTTTGATCAAGGAAGCTGTGCTATTACCGAAGCTTTAAAAAGCATTGACTGGAAACGTTATGGTCTCAAGGACTTGGATAACACTCCAATGACATTATTTGTAAATATCATTTCAACTCAGGTTCCATACCTGTCAACAGGAAAACAAAGTGTATCTCCTGAACCTGAAATCGTACAGGAAATCAGACAGGCTACAATGAAATTGGCTCGTCAACTTCAAAAACACTTAAGAAGAAAGAAAGCAGCCAAAGAAAAAGAAATGCGTTCAAAAGTATTTGAAGATTATGTTCCTCTCATTATTGAAGAGGCTGCAAAACTTGGTGAAACAGAATTGCCTCCAAAACAAGATATTCAGGATGTTTTATCAAAGGTAACCAAAAGGTCTCTTGCTGAATTGCTTGGTGAGAAAGTGGAAGACGATGATGAGGAAATTATTGAGGATGACGTATTAATCATGGAAGAACTTGATGAATACGGATATGCTGTTGATAATGAAAACAGTTCTTTAAAGCAATCTATTGAAGATGAGGAAGAATTTGAATAGGGAGAATTTTAAATGGCTAGCGAAAAAATTAATGAGAAGTCTCATAAAGAACTTAGAAAAGAATACACCTACAATAAGTTGAAAAATTTAGGTGAAGATATTGTTGAAGAAATATCCAAACAACAAGTTCCAGCTGTTAAAGTTCCATCTAGGGGTACTTCCAACATTGTTTATGATGATGCTAAAAGATACTATGTTCTTGGAGATAGATACGGTAAAAGGTCACTTGGTAATGTAAAACAAATCAGAAAATTAGGTCAAATGGTGTATGTGGCTAATTTCTGTAAGGATCTTGTTCAAAGAGAAAAAACTGCAACTATCAGGGAGATGTATTATGTTTCTGAAGGTTGGGGAATCAGTTTCAAAACACAACAAGAATCAAACATTGTAGGAGAAGANNAGTAACTCTTGGAACCACTCGTGAAGACTTAGGTCTGATGCCTGAGGAAGACGGTGCTTCTGTTTATGGTGATATTACATTACAGGACGGGGATGTTGAAATTAATGCATTGAAAGCTGGAAAATCAGGTTATACAATCTCTCCAACAATCGATCAGGTTGATTTCCTTGATCATGGTGTTGACCGTGTTATTGCGGTGGAAACCATGGGGATGTTCCACAGGATGGTACAGGAAAAGGCTTATGATAGATTCAATACCTTGATTGTAGGTCTAAAAGGACAGGCTGCACGTGCTACAAGGAGATTTATTAAAAGAGTTAATGAAGAACTTGGTTTACCTGTTTATATCTGTAACGACGGAGATCCTTGGGGATTCCACATTGCACAAGTTATTATTTCTGGAAGTGCTAAATTAGCTCATGTAAATCACGATTTGGCTACTCCTGATGCAAAATTCATGGGAGTAACTGCAAGTGATATCGTCAATTATGATTTACCAACAGACAAGCTTAAAGATGTTGATGTAATGAGGTTAAAAGAGCTTGCAAAAGACCCAAGGTACAAGAGTGATTTCTGGCAAAGCGAAATTAAGAAAATGCTTAAGATAGGTAAAAAGGCAGAACAGCAATCATTTTCCAAATATGGTCTTGAGTATGTAGTAGATACATACTTCCCTGAAAAGTTAGATGCTATGGAAAGCTAATCTTACAGCTTTTCACTCTTTTTTTTATTTCTTTATTATTTTTTGAACATTTTTCATATGTTTTATATATTGTTTATAGTTTTGATTTTTTATTTAATTTTTTTTAAATATTTGAATATTTTGTTTTTATTCATCATGTTCAATTTTTAAAAAATTATTTGTACTTTTTTACATTTTTTAACAATATACTAAACCAATATACATAAATATCTATTACAATATATATCTATTCATCTAAATTTTTTTAATAATTTAGAATATTATTCAATTAAATAGTTCTGAGTGTATAAATGAACAACAAAATCAAATATATTATTATTGGTTTCATAATATGTACAATAGCTGTTGTTGTTATAAATGCAGATATGTTATTTTCTGATGATAATGGAGGGGTTCTTATTGTAGGATTTGATTCTGAATTTCCTCCATATGGATTCATTGACGATAATGGGGAATATACTGGTTTTGATTTAGATTTAGCTCAAGAAGTTTGTAATCGTAACAATTGGACTTTAATCAAACAGCCAATTGATTGGGATGCTAAGGATACCGAACTTAATTCTGGAACCATTGACTGTATTTGGAATGGTTTTACAATCAATGGTAGGGAGGATCAGTACACATGGTCCGATCCATATATTGACAATAAACAGGTTATTGTTGTTAAAAAAGGTTCAGGTATTGAAAGTCTTTCAGATTTAAATGGTAAGGTTGTAGAAACACAAAGGGACTCTTCCGCGCTTGCGGCATTGGAAGAGGATCAAAAGCCATTAGCAGATACATTTAAAGAGTTGATTCAGATTGCAGATTACAACACTGCATTTATGGATTTGGACTCCGGAGCATGTGATGCTATTGCAATGGATATGGGTGTAGCACAATACAACATTAATTCTAAGGGAAATCCTGACGATTATATTATCTTAACAGAATCAATATCATCTGAACAGTATGCTATTGGATTTATGAAAGGGAATTCTGAACTTAGGGATAAAGTTCAAGCAACTTTGAATGAAATGATAGAGGACGGAACTGTGGCTAAAATTGCTGAAAAATATGCGGATTATGGGGTTCCTGGTGCTCTTGTAAAATAAAACTAAATAATGGTTAACAGGCGTTAAATTATGTTATTAGAAACAATTATTACAGAATTATGCGAAGGTATGATTACCACTGTAGAAATATTTTTATTAACACTTCTTTTTGCTATTCCTCTTGGTTTACTTGTTTGTGTATGTAGGAGGAGTAGCTTCAAGCCTTTAAGTGCTTTAATGAGAATTTATATTTCTATAATGAGGGGAACACCTTTAATGTTGCAATTAATTGTTATATTCTTTGGTCCATTTTTCATATTTGGGTTCCATTTGTCTGCTACGTACAGGTTTGTAGCAATTATAATTGCATTTTCATTGAACTATGCAGCATACTTTGCGGAAATTTTCAGAGGAGGAATGGAATCAATTCCAAAGGGTCAATATGAAGCTGCAGAAGTATTAGGTTATAGTAAAACTCAAACATTTTTTTCAATTATTTTACCGCAAATGTTTAAAATAACTTTGCCGTCAGTAACTAATGAAACAATTACTCTTGTAAAGGATACATCATTGGCATTCGTATTGGCAATACCTGAAATGTTTACAGTAGCTAAACAAATTGCAGCTGCTAATGCTTCTATCATGGCATTGTTGATTGCTGGTGTATTCTATTATGTGTTCAATGTTATCATTGCTTACATTATGTCTTATATTGAAAAACAAATGGATTATTATTGATTGGAGTGAATTTATGAGATTACTAGAGGTAAAAAATCTTAAAAAATCTTTTGGGGATAATGTGGTATTGAAGGATATCTCCTTTGATGTGGACAAGGGGGAAGTGTTGTCCATTATTGGTCCATCTGGTTCAGGTAAATCTACAATCCTTAGATGTGCAACAGGTCTTGAAGATTATGATTCTGGCGAGATTAACTTCAGCGGAAGCTTTGGTTTGGTATTTCAAAACTTTAATCTGTTTCCCCATCATACTGTAATGGAGAATATTGTAAATGCTCCAATTAAAGTTCAAAAAAGGGACAAGAAGGAAGTTTATGAACAGGCAGAAAAGTTACTGAAGAAAATGAATCTGGAGGACAAGGGAGATGCATTTCCCTCTTCATTGTCTGGAGGTCAGCAGCAAAGGGTATCCATCGCCCGTGCATTGGCAATGAATCCGGACATTCTATTTTTTGATGAACCGACTTCTGCATTGGATCCTGAATTGACTGGGGAAATACTAAATGTCATGAAGGATTTGGCTAGTGAACACATGACTATGGTTATTGTAACTCATGAAATGAACTTTGCCAAAAATGTCTCTGATAAGATTATTTTCATGGAAGATGGTGTTATTGCTGAAGAGGGAACTCCTGAAGAGGTATTCAGTTCAGACAATAAACGTATGCAGGAATTCTTGGGCCATG
>DAII01000097.1:7753-8014 GCA_002496065.1 Methanobrevibacter sp. UBA586 | reverse complement strand
GTTGTTCTTTAGTCATGTTTTCAACCGAAATGGTCTGATGCATAATGTTTTATCTTATAACTTGGTATTAATCATTTATATTATTTTTTAGCCTTTTATTTTTGTTTTTTATATAAATTATTTATTATTAATTATAATATTTGTATTACTTTATTGAAAATATTGACTATTGAAGTTTATTTAATTGATATTTTAATTATTATATCTTATTTTACTTAAATAATTGAAATTAACTACTTAAATTGATTTTTAATTGATCTA
>DAII01000097.1:7527-7746 GCA_002496065.1 Methanobrevibacter sp. UBA586 | reverse complement strand
CCTACTGTTATAGTGTGAGATGATTTCAGTTCATTTCATATACCTTTCTAAAATTAAAGTAAACAAACTAAACAAGAAGTTAATTTAAGATGGTAATTAGTCAGCCAAATTTCCTCATTCCTAATTTAAAGTTAACTTCCCCCAAGCTATTAAAGATTATCTCCTTTAATAGCTTCTTCTTTTTAAATGGAATAAATTGTCACCATTTTTCAAAATATC
>DAII01000097.1:0-7515 GCA_002496065.1 Methanobrevibacter sp. UBA586 | reverse complement strand
TGGATTATATATATGAAGTCTGTGGCTATTAATGGATACGGAACCATTGGAAAAAGAGTGGCTGATGCAGTAGCTGCTCAAGACGACATGAAAGTTATTGGGGTTAGTAAAACCAGGCCTAATTACGAAGCTAGAAATGCTGTAGAAGAAAAAGGTTATGATTTATATATTGGAATTCCAGAACGTGAACAACAATTCAAGGATGCAGGAATAGAAATTGCAGGTACTGTTGAAGACATGATTCAGGAAGCAGATATTGTTGTTGACTGTACTCCTGGAAATATAGGTCCTAAAAATCTTGAAATGTATAAGGAAGCAGGAGTAAAGGCCATTTACCAAGGTGGAGAAGATCATGATTTAACTGGACTTTCTTTTAACTCATTTGCAAATTATGACGATTCCTACGGTGCAGATTATACTAGAGTAGTTTCATGTAACACTACTGGTCTTACACGTACATTACATACTCTTGACCCTATCGTAGACATTAAAAAGGTAAGGGCTGTAATGGTTAGAAGAGGATCAGACCCTGGAGAAGTTAAAAAAGGTCCTATCAATGCTATAGTTCCAAACCCTCCAAAAGTACCTTCCCACCACGGTCCTGATGTAAAAACTGTAATGGGAGACATTGACGTTACAACAATGGCATTGCTTGTACCAACCACATTGATGCACCAACACAATCTCATGGTCGAAATCAACAATGAAGTAACTAATGATGAGGTTATCGATGCATTGGAAAAACGTTCAAGAGTTATGGTTGTTGATGCGGCACACGGTTTAGGTTCTACTGCTGAGCTTATGGAATATGCAAAAGAACTTGGAAGGAATAGAAACGACTTGTATGAAATTCCTGTATGGAGAGAATCCATAAATGTTGTGGGAAACGAACTCTTCTATATGCAGGCAGTTCACCAAGAATCAGATGTAGTTCCTGAAAGTGTTGATGCAATTCGTGCAATGCTTGAAATGGAAAGCGACAACGAAAAATCAATAGCTAAAACTAACAAAGCAATGGGAATTTTATAATTTCCATTATTTTTTTTTACTCTTTTTTGATAATATGGCTTCAAAAGTATTATTTGGACCTTCTGGAAAACCTGTTAATTATTCCGGTCCGGTTTATAAAGCAACTAAATACATCAAAGACGAAGGCCTTGATTCTTTTGAATATGGTGCTGTTCATGGTGTTAGAATCAGTGAAAAATCAGCAAATATTTTAAAACAAGGTTCCAAGGACAATGGGATACTGGTTTCAATGCACGGCCCATATTACATCAACCTCTGTTCCACAAGTGAGGAGACAATGGACAAGAGTGTCGGCCATCTGTTCAAGGCAGCACAGGCAGGAGAGTGGATGGGTGCCTACAGGATAGTTTTCCACCCAGGATTCTATAGTAAAAGGAATCCTAAAATTGCAATGGACATAGCTAAAAAAACCATAGGAAAACTTCTTGACAAGTGTTATGATGCCGGAATTGAGGACTTTACATTTTCTCCTGAAACTACTGGAAAACGTACACAATTGGGAAATGTTCAGGAAATTGTGGAGTTGTGCTCTGAATTTGACCACTTTGAGCCTACAATTGACTTTGCACATGTTCATGCTCGTGGAAGAGGTTTTTTAAATACCAAGGATGATTACAACTGCATCTTTTCAACAATTGAGGACAATCTGGAAATCGATTGTTTGCACTGCCATTTCACCACAATCGAATATGGTGAGGGTGGGGAAATCAAGCACCATACTCTTGCGGAAGGTNNTATTAAAGATTTACTTGAAATTCTCATTGATAATGGTTGGAATGCAAATATAATTTGTGAGACTCCAGATAGAGATATGGATGCAATTTTAATGAAAGAAACATATCTTTCAATGCTTTAACTTAAATAGTATGGATTATATACTTATAGCTAATTTTTAAAAAATGGGTTGTGGTTTGATTGAAAAGTAATCCTAAAAAAATTGAAAGCAAAAACACAGGAAGTTCAAAACCAGTAAAAAATTCTGAAAGTACAGTTTATGCTAATCTAGTTGAACTTAAAGCTGTAGGATATCCATTTGACTTTAGTCTAATGGAAAATGATTTGGAAATATTAAATAATGAACTTTTTGAAGAATATGCTCGTGAGCAATGGATGGGACTTGTTGTAAAGGAGGGTTCCTATCTTTTTGATCANNGAAATTGTATTGGCAGATCCAAATGAATCTACAATTTCATACAATACCAGAATCAAATTGGTTGAGGACAATGTTTCACAATCCGATTCTGTGAAGGCCGTCAAGAGCAATTTAAGGATTTCAGATATTGTAGGGCAGGAAAATGCTAAAAACAAGATTAAGGTTTTAACTAAATACATTCAGAACCCTGAATTGTTTGGGCAGTGGGCTCCAAAAAATATTTTATTTTATGGACTTCCAGGTACTGGGAAAACCATGCTTGTTAAGGCACTTGCCAATGAGCTGGATATTCCTTTGTATCTAATCAAAGCTACCTCTTTGATAGGTGATCATGTTGGAGATGGTGCATCTAAAATAGAGGAACTTTTTGAAAAGGCTCAAAAGGACACTCCTGCAATTATTTTTATCGATGAGATTGATGCAATTGCACTTCACAGATCATTCCAGTCATTAAGGGGAGATGTTACTGAGATTGTAAACGCTCTTTTAACTGAGATGGATGGAATTAATGAAAACGATGCAATTGTAACTATTGGAGCTACCAACAATCCATTATCACTTGATTTTGCTGTCAGAAGTAGATTTGAAGAGGAAATAGAGTTCAAGCTTCCAAATGATGAAGAAAGAAGAAGGATATTTGAAAATAATTTAAAAACATACCCTTTGGAATATGATTTGGATTTGGAAAAAATAGTTAAACTGTCCAAAAATATGTCTGGAAGGGACATTAAGGAAAAGATACTTAAAACAGCTCTTCATCATGCAATATCCGAAGATAAGGAAACAGTTGAAATGTCTGATATCGAATACGCTTTGAAAAGCACTAAAATTAAAATTCTTGAAATCAATGGAATGTTCGAATAGTTTTATTTGAAAACATATTCGGCCATCTCTATTATTTTTTCCTCATCGTCCTTTGCAGCCTGCTTTAAATTTTTATTGATATCATAGAATATCTTGTTTACAATTGATTTTGTTAAATTATCTAGAATTTTTACACTACCATCTACATCAGATAATTTAATAATAGCTTTTTGAGTTTCACGTTGTCTTATATTTTCCATAGATGAGCGTAAACGACCAAGAATTTCATCAATTTCCATTATTTTAAATGATTCTTTAAGTAAATCAAATTCTTTTTGGATGATTTTTTCAGCTTCAATGGATTCGCTTTTTCTTTGAGTTTTATTGAACTCTGCAAGTTCACGCAAATCATCAATATTCCATAACTTAATGCCCAGTTCGGTAACATCACTACTGATGTCCCTTGGGTTTGCAATGTCTACCATAAAAAGACCCTCAAAATCAGCACCGATTTCTAAAAGTCTTTGTTTGGTTATAATCGGGTGAGGTGCTCCTGTAGCACTTATAATTACATCGGCCCTTTTCAGATAATCATTTAAATCATCAAAAAAGATGGCCTCACCATTTAAATCCTTTGCCAGTTTGACTGCGGTGTAATATGTTCTGTTTGCTACGAAAATAGCTTCCAAATTCTTCTCAGCCAGTGATTTTGCAACAAGGCTTCCCATCTTCCCAGCTCCGATAACCAGAACGACCTTGTCCTCAAGACTTTCAAAATGCTTTTCAGCCAAATCAACAGCTACAGAACCGATGGAAACCGAACCCTTTTTGATATTAGTTTTGTTACGGACAAGCTGACCTACGTGTATTGCCTTTGTAAAAATGGTATCGAGAATTTTTCCGCAGTGACGTTCCTTTTGTGAGATGTTACGGGAATCCTTGACTTGGCCTAAAATCTGATCTTCTCCAACAATCATCGATTCCAGACCTGAGGTCATTCTAAACAGATGTTTGATGGCAACATCACCGTACTCTATTATGATTGACTTATTTTCATGGTCTAATAACGGTTCATCAATGACACAGTTATCGTTGTGGATGTAGTACTCCTTTCTGTTACAGGTGGAAATTTCAACATATTCGTCAATGGAATACTTTTCCTTAAGACTTTCAAATATTCCGTCAATTTCCTTTGAAACGTTCTCCATGGTTTCGATGTCTGCAACAGTATAATCAACTCTAATATTAATAATCAAAAAAATAGCCTCCTAGAACTTAGTGATGTAATCATCAACATATAATTTTGCTTCTTTAAATTTGCCCTTTTTAATTAAATCTTCAATTTTTTCATCTTCAAATATTTGGTACAGATATTTCTTACGCATCTTCTGCTCATCAACTGTTTCTTTCAGCATCTTACGGGCATAATCCTGAAGTTTAATTTTTTCAATGTCCTCTTCGGTAATGATGCCTTGAATCTTTTTACGTAAATACTTTGAAATCAGAGGGCTTTTAGACCCTGTAAAAATAGAAATTTCAATATCTCCAACATAAAAGCTATTGGGGACAATCACATTCCCCTCATCTGGAAAATCAGCACGGTTAACAAGTTTTCCATCAGATAGCTTCGCCACCTTCTCGGAAAGTTCCTCATCTCCGCTAGCTATTACTACGACATCCGCCCAGTCAACCAACTCTTCGGATTCTGTTGTACTTTTTAAAAGAGCACCTTTGTTTTTCAATTCTTCATCCAAATGATTCCCAGCCAAAACCACATTGGCTCCATGGTCAAGAAACTTATGTGCTCTTCTGGTGGCTACCTCGCCAGTACCTAAAATAAAAACATTACNNGACATACGGAAATAAGCTCCTCTCACCTTAAATGAGCCGGTGATCTGGAGATTTTCGGTTTTAAGATAAATTGAAGTCCAATTCATTTTAATCAGATGCTTCTAATGATTTAATTTTTAATAATTTTACTGCTTTTCTTAAATCATTATTACAATCGTCTAATACTTTCAATGCTTCGGTTTTTGAAATGTTGAAGTTGTGAGAAAGAGCTATTGCATTTTCATCAAGAGTACTTCCTTCCTTGCCGACCAAAGCTTCGGAAAGTTGTTTTTTCAAATCCAAATATTCATCAGGAGTCATATTTATATTTCTTAATGTAATGTCACGTAAAGGACATGGCTTAGATGGTTTACAACACCATACAAGAGATCCATAACAAGTCCCAGCTCCTTCTCCCAGTCTTGTTTCCTTTGCAAATTTATTTTTGATGTCGATATATTCTTGTGGAGTTAAGTTTACTTCATCTAATGTCATCATAATTGGACATGGCTTAACTGGTGGACAGCAAAATGCTAATCCTCTTTTATCTCCACCTCTACAAATGTGTGATGGTGCGTCATCCCAACTCATAATGTTCCTCCATAAAAATTTAATTATAAATAATTATATTAAAAGTTATTATTTAAAGTTTGGGTAGTTTTATAAAAACATTGTTTTTTTTTGTTTAATTTGAAGTTATTTGGAAAATTTTATTAAGTAAATATACCATACTAGGTATAGGTAGTGATTTCAATGAGAAAATGTATGGATTCGGAGAATCTTCACAGAAGACTTAAAAAGATAATTGGCCAACTTAATGCAATTGATCGTATGATTGATGAGGATGTCCCTTGTGAGAATATTTTGATGCAGATAAATGCAGCCAAATCAGCATTGCACAAGGTTGGACATATAATTGTTGAAGGACATCTTGAGCATTGTATTAAGGATGCTATTGAAGAAAAGGACCTTGACGATGCATTGACAGACATTTCAACAATGTTAGATTACTATTCCAGAATCTAATTTTTTGTAAATAAATCTTATACCTATGGGGGTATACCTATTAACATTATAGAAGATGAGCAGAAAAGAACTTTGACATTTATAGTAATTTCAGCAGTTTGTATTGTATTAAGCTTTTTCAAACAGGATGCTTATGGCTTTGACCTATCAATTATTGCAGTAATTCTTTGTGGAATTCCAATCATAATTGAATCAATCAAGGGATTGATTACAGAATTTAATATAACTGCAGATTTGTTGGTTTCAATAGCTATTGTGTCCTCAATCATTATTGGAGAATTATTTGCGGCAGGTGAAATAGCTGTAATCATGGCAATTGGAGGATTTTTGGAAGAGTATACAGTAAGTAAGGCAGAATCACGCATCGATGAATTAGTTTCCAAAACACCGAAAGTGGCAACACTGGTCAAAAACAATGAGGAAAAAGTAATCAAGGCATCTGAAATAAGGGAAGGAGACATTTTAAAAGTAAAACCTGGGGAAATTATTCCAATAGATGGAGTCATAATCGAAGGAGAATCATCAATTGACCAATCTATTTTAACAGGCGAATCACTCTCGGTTGACAAGATGGTTGGTGATGAGGTATTTAGTGGAANNTAAACCTGTTTGGTTCATTCCTTATGAAATCAGGTTCAACAAGTAGCGTTGAAAAATTGATAGATTTGGTTGAATATGCAAGTCCTGAAAATACAAAAATCGTAAGGGCTGCAGACAGATGGGCAACATGGATCGTTGTAATCGCACTTTCATTGGCCATAGGAACCTATTTTGTAACAGGAGACATTATAAGGTCAGTTACAATTCTTGTTGTATTCTGTCCATGCTCCCTAGTTTTAGCTACACCGACAGCAATAATGGTAGCAATCGGAGTCCTGTCCAAAAAGGGAATTCTTGTTAAATCAGGTTATTCCATTGAGGAACTTGCAGCTATTGACACAGTTATTTTTGATAAAACAGGAACACTTACATACGGAACTCCAAGGGTGGTTGATGTTGTTTTGGAGAGTGAAGACAATGATTTCATTAGAAAGATAGCCTCACTTGAAAACAAATCAGAACATCCTCTTGGAAAGGCCATTGTGGATTACTATGGTAAAAACGATTTTCTTGAAGTCGACGACTTTAAAATTATACTTTCAAAGGGAGTAAAGGGAACAATCGATGGAAACAAGTTAATTGCAGGTAACATATCATTTTTGGAAGATGAGGGAGTAGAAACTGATGAAAAATATGACTCATATTTATTGGAGGACAATACTGTCATTTTCCTAGTTGAGAATGATGTTTTGATGGGCATTGTTGTAATTAAGGACATTTTAAGAGATCAATCAGCTGAAACAATATCCAAATTAAAGGATTTGGGAATTTCTCCGATTCTTCTTACAGGGGACAATCAAAGCACTTGCGANNGGATTACAAATATCAGTGTCTGTATGAAGATAAGATTGATTATATCAGGAATCTTCAGTTAAAGGATAAAAAGGTACTTATGGTTGGTGATGGAATCAACGATGCTCCATCACTTAAAAAAGCAGATGTTGGAATAGCCATGGGGAAAATAGGAAGTGATATATCAATTGATGCTTCTGACATTACTTTAATCAATGATAATGTTCTAGATATTGTTTACATGATTAGATTAGCTAGAAAAACACTTAAGACAATTCACA